>DYIS01000044.1:6898-12665 GCA_020723545.1 Ktedonobacter racemifer | reverse complement strand
CTCGCAAAGCCTACCGTACACGCTTGTCATATCGTAACCAGCCCCCTACTCTACCCCCCGATACTTTGATTCTGTGTAATGTATCGGGGCTCAGCGGTCTCGGCGGTAAAAACAGCTTTTCGGCTGCGCTTCTAGTTCGTCTTGGCCTTCGTAGACCACCACGCCCATCGCCCCCGGGCCCAGATGGGCCCCCAACACCGGTCCATATTTTCCTATGAAAATGCGGTCCATAGGATAAAAGGCATCCACACGCCGGGCCAGGTTGTGGGCCTCGTTAGGCGTAGTGCTGTATAATATGGCGATCTTGTCGATACGAGGGAAATCCGCTACGAATTCGTATAGCCTCTCCGTGGCTTTGGCTCGAGTGCGCACCTTCTCGTACAAGGTGATCTCGCCCAGATCCAAACGAAAGAGCGGCTTCACGTTCAACATGGTGCCCAGGATGGCCTGGGCCTTGCCGATCCGGCCGCCTCGCTGGAGGTATTCCAGGCTATCCACAAAGAAAAGGACATGCGTTTGAAGCACCATCCCCCGAGCCAACCTGGCCACCGCCTCCAGTGGTTGGCCTTCTTGGGCGGCCCGGGCTGCCTCGGTGACGATGAATCCCAGGCCCAGGGAGGCCAGAGTGGAGTCAATGACGACTATCTCACAACGATCTCGGAGAGCATCCTTGGCTCCCCGTGCGGCAGCGTAGGTGCCGCTGAGCTTGCTGGACAGGTGGATCGAGAGGATGGAATCCGTTAGCTGCGCCAGCCGAGCGTATGCCTTTTGAAAGTCCCCCAGGCTTGGTGGCGATGTACGCGGTTGAGCGCCGCCCTCGGCGAGCCTGGCGAAAAACTGGTCCTCGTCAATGTCCTGCCGCTCGCGGTAGGTCTCATTCCCAAAATGAACGTTCAGAGGAACTACCGTGATATCCAGCTTTTTCGTTATGGAAAACGGCAGGTCAGCCGTGCTATCGGTGACGATCTTAACCTGAGCCATGGGGCAAGTTCATGTCCTATTCCGCCGAGATGATGTAGTCGTAGTGAGGCTGCCCGCCCTGAACCAACTCAACCGCCTGTCCGGGATAGCACCCCCTGATCAGATCGGCCATCTGTCGCGCCTGTAGGGGTTCCACGCCGTTCCCATAGTAGATCGTGATGAGCTCCTTCTCCTGGACTTCCATTTTCTTCAAGGCCTCTTGTATCACTTGCAGAACGTTCTGGCCGGTAGCTGCCAGCTCCCCGTTCACCAGGCCGATGTAGGAGCCGTTTTGAATGTTTAACCCATTTACTCGGGCGGCCCTTACCGCAGTGGTGATCTCGGCCGTCTGGATCGCGTTGGCTGCCCGTGTCATAGCCTGGCAATTGACGTCCAGGTCGGCGTCGGCGTTGAGAGCTAACAGGGCGGCGATGCCTTGAGGCACGGTCTTGGTGGGCACCACCACCGCCTGTTTTTTTGACAGCCCCACCGCCTGCTGCGCCGCCAGCACAATATTGGCATTGTTGGGCAACACAATGACCCTGCTGCCATTCACTCTCTCGATAGCTTGAAGTATCTCCTGGGTGCTGGGGTTCATGGTCTGGCCACCGGGGACCACCGCTGTGGCCCCTAGGCTCTCGAAAACCTTCATCAGTCCCTCGCCGGAGGCCACCACCACCGTGCTGGTATCGCTCGGCCTCCCACCCGCCCACAGGCTCTCCGCAGCCGAAGCCTGAGCCGCCAGGAATTGCCGATACTGCTCTTGCATGTCTTCTACTATTATCTTGCTGAGGGCGCCCTGACGCGCGCCATAGCTCAGGGCCGCGCCGGGATCGGACACGTGAACGTGAACCTTGACGTTATGCCTATCTCCCACCACCAGGGCCGACTCGCCCATTTCGGCGATCCTGGCCCGGATGGTTTCCACGTCCAGACCGTTTCCCTGGATGACGTATTGGACGTCGTAGCCATATCCCTGCTCAGGGGGTGTCAGGGTGGCGACGGCTGCTGCTTCCCTGGCCGCCTCCAGGGTCTCCCCATGGAGATAGCGCACCACCCCCTCCATGATCCGGTACAAGCCCTGGCCGCCGGCGTCCACCACGCCAGCCTGGCGTAGAACAGGAAGGAGCGATGGGGTCCGCTCCACTGACTCCCGAGCTGCCGGGAGCACCCTCTCCAGGACGGCCAGCAGGTCATCGGTCTCCCTGGCGGCAACGGTAGCCGCCTCCGCCGACTCGCGGATCACCGTGAGCATCGTGCCCTCTACCGGTTTGATCACACCCTTGTACGCCGTGGCTGAGGCCTCCTGCAGGGCCCGGGCCAGGTCCGCGGCAGTGAAGGTGGCCCGCTTGTCCAGGCTGCGGGCGAAACCGCGTAGGATCTGGGAGAGGATCACGCCGGAATTACCCCGGGCTCCCATCAAAGCGCCGTGGGACGCCGCGTGCGCTACGCCAGCCGCCGATAAATCCGAACATTGGGCGACTTCTGCGGTCGCCGCCTGCATAGTCAGGCACATGTTGGTTCCCGCGTCACCATCGGGCACCGGGTAGACATTCAGCAGGTTTATTTCCGTTGTGTGCTGTTCCAGCCAGGCCGTGCTGGCCGCCAACAATTCCGCCAGGAGGCGCCCATCACACTCCAGGCAATGTCTCTCACTCGCCAAATTATCCTCCATAGGGAGAGGCAGGGCCACCGAAAGCTGTCAGCCTTAGTCCACGTTGCTCACCCTTAGACCCTGGACGTTGACGTTCACCTGGACCACCGGTGCGCCCAGCGATCTCTCCAGGGCGAACTTGACGTTGCGCATGATGTTGTGGGCCACCTCGGATATGCGGGTGCCATACTCGATGACCACGTACAGATCGATGACTATCTGGTCACCGGCCAGCCTGACCTCCACGCCGCGGTGGTGACTCTCCTGCTGCAGGATCTCCGCCAGCCCGGCAGTCAGGGTCTTCGCCGACATCCCCACCACGCCGTAGCACTCCATCACCGTCCGGCTGGCCAAGGTGGCAATGGCGGCGGGAGAGACCTCGATCCTGCCCTTAGGGCTCTCTTCTTCCATCTACACTTTACCTCATAGCCCGGATGAGAATCTTAAAAAAGCTACTGCTTCATATCCCTAGAAGCGCAGCCGAAAAGCCGTTTTTACCGCAGAGCCCGCTGAGAGCGCAGAGATAAAAGAAAGATCTTTGCGAGCTCTGCGCTCTCTGCGGTGGGGTTCTCGACCGCATTTCTAGGACTTACGCAGTTAGAAATTTTTCACCGCAAAGAGCGCAAAGGACACTATAGATTTCTCTGCGCTCTTTGCCCCGATACATTACACAGAATCAAAGTATCGGGGCTTTGCGTCCTTTGCGGTTCAACGCGAACTCCTAATCCCTCTTGCCAAAGGCACGGGTTTATGATAATATGACGCGACGCAAATCAGTTTGCAGGGTATGATCTGGTGAAAGGGGCAGGGAAACGAAATGGCCGGTAAATGCGATATCTGCGGAAAGTCTCCGCAGTTCGGACACAACGTAAGTCATTCCAAAAGGCGCACCAACCGTCTCTGGATGCCGAATGTCCAAAAGGCTACTATTTATGTCAACGGCGTTCCGGTGCAACTCAACGTCTGCACCCGCTGTTTGCGCTCCCAGCAGAAGCCCTCATCCGCCGCCTCACCCGCGAGATGACGGGACTCACAACGCCCGCCAGGCCAGAGAACTCCTCCTAGCGACCGCCTCTCCAGTAACAAAGCCCGTCTGTGTTTGTCCATGTCCTTGTCAAAGTGGTTCTATCAGCCAGGCGGCAACGATTATATCTTATTGCCCAGGCGATGTCCAGTTTACTTGCCGACCGTGGCAACGGCTCGCCGCCCAGGAAAGACAGTCGCTCGCCCCAAGCCTACTCCGGCACGTATCGGGCCCGAAGCTGGCCGCAGGCGGCCTGGATCTCGACTCCCCGTTCTACGCGCAAGGTGGTCGCCACACCGTGGCGGCGGACCTCCTCCTGAAACGCCAGTACGTCCTGCCGGCCGGGACGGCGATAGGGACTTCCCGGGACAGGGTTCACCGGTATCAGGTTAACGTGGCAGAGCATCCCCCGCAGCAACTCCCCCAGCCTCTGGGCGTGGCCCAGAGAGGCGTTCAGGCCAGCGACCAGGATGTACTCGAAGCTGACCCGGCGGCCAGTGACTGCGCTATATTCGGCACAGGCCGGCAGCAACTGCTCCAGGGGATACCGCCGGTTGACCGGCATAAGGTAAGCCCTGGTGCTATTATCCGGGGCATGTAACGATACCGCCAGGCCCACCTGAAGCCTTTCCCGGGCCAGTTTGGCGATGGCGGGGACCAGGCCAACGGTGGAGATGGTCATATGGCGAGCTCCCAGGCCGAAGCCCTCCGCATCGTTGAGGCGCTCCACCGCCTCCCAGGTATTATCGTAGTTGGCCAGAGGCTCCCCCATCCCAGCGAAGATGACGTTGGTGACAGCTCGCCCCTGAAGTGTCATCTCCTGGGCGAAGTGGAGCACCTGCTCTACGATCTCACCCGCAGACAAATGGCGGATGAACCCGATTTGCCCGGTGGCACAAAAGGCACAGCCCATGGCACAGCCAACCTGGGTGGACACGCAGACTGTAGCCCGCCCCTTACGATCTCCTCTCCCGGTGTAGAGCATGAGCACCGACTCAATGGTCTCCCCGTCTCTTAACAAGAAAAGCACCTTTTTGGTCAGGCCGTCGGCGGAGATCAGCTCTTGCCTGGGGAGGAGAGTCCGGATTTGAAACCGCTCGCCCAGGCGCTTTCGCAGAGGCTCCGGCAGGGCGGTCGGGCCTTCGAAAACGGTGGCCAGGGAGCGATAGACCGCGGCGTAGATCTGCCTGGCGCGGTAAGGCGCTTCGCCCATGGCAACGAGCCGTTCGGCTATCTGGTTGAGGTCCAAGTCCGTCAGGCGAACCTTTTCCGATAATCCCACCATCGCACGCAACCAAAAAGCCAGACCGCGGCCGCTTCGGTCGCGGTCTGGCTTCCTTTACCGGTAAACGATCAGTCGTCGCGCCGCCCCATGCCCAAGGCGAGGAAAACGTAATACAAGAGATTCCCCAGGGCCTGGGCCATCGCTGCTACGTAGGTCAAAGCCGCCGCGTCCAGCACCGCCTTGGCGCCCGCCAGCTCCGTGGTGCCGACCAGGCCGTTATTCCACAACAAAGCCAGCGCCCGGCTGGAGGCGTTCAACTCTACCGGCAGCGTTACCACCGTGAAAACGAAGCCCAACGAAAACAGCCCCACGCCAGCCCAGACCAGGCCGGTGAACTGCAGGAAAATCCCGGCCAGGAAAAAGATGTAGCCCAAGGTGGTGCCCAGGTTCACGATGGGCACCAGTCCCGTGCGCACCTGCATCGGCAAAAAGGCCCGCTGATCCTGAACCGCGTGCCCGACCTCGTGGGCCACGATGCCCAGGGAGGCCACCGAGGCGCTATAGGCCACGCCGGAAGAGAGGCGCAATACCTTTTGAGACGGATCATAGTGATCCGAGAGCTCGCCGGGTGTGCCGTCGATTCCCACGTAGCCCAGCCCGCTGGCATCCAGAAGCCTCCTGGCAGCCTGAGCGCCGGTGATGCCGGTCATGTTCGGGGTCTTCAGGAATTTGCCATAGGTGGACTGCACCTTGAACTGCGCGTAAAGCACCAAAAGCAAAGGCGGCAGCGCAAAGAAAAAGTATATCGGATCCAGGTAAAACAAACTCGCTCACCTCCTGAGTGGTCAAACAATCTGGTCTCGCACAGCAATGATAACACAAACCCCTGGGCGAGTCAACACCA
>DYIS01000044.1:5579-6888 GCA_020723545.1 Ktedonobacter racemifer | reverse complement strand
TGTTAAAGATTTGCCCTATGAAGGCGCCTAGTAAAGAATATAGCACAAACCCCTGGGCGAGTCAACGCCATCAGTGGCCCAGGATGGAGCCAACCAGGCCCCTCTGCCCGCGAGCGAACTCCGGCCCAGATAGGGCCTTTTTGCCCGCCAGTTGCACCCGCTGCAGGATCACCGCGCCCTCTCCACAGACCACGCCGACCTGACCGCCCAGGAGAAACACCGTTCCGGGCTCGCCGCCTCCTCGCCACTCGGGAACGGCCTGCACCGGGCTCACCTTCAGTATTCTGCCCTGCCAGGTGGTATAGGTCCCGGGCCAGGGATGGTAGGCGCGACAGCGGCGCTCGATGTCCACGGCGTCCCCTCGCCAGTCGATCCTCCCATTCTCTTTACGAATCAAGCTGGTGTAGGTGGCCAGGGAATGGTCCTGCGGCATGGGGACGATCTCCCCACGAGCCCAGGCTGGGACCGTCTCCAGGAGCAGCGAGGCTCCCAATCGAGCCAGCTTCTCCCCCAGGGACTCCGACGTGTCGTCCGCGGCGATGGGCAGCCGGCGTTGTGCCAGGATGTCCCCGCTGTCCATCCCCTCGTCCATGCGGATTACAGTGACCCCGGTCTCCGTCTCACCGGCCATGATCGCCGCAGGGATGGGGGTAGGACCACGGTACCTGGGGAGCAGGCTGGGGTGCACGTTGAGGCAGCCGAGAGGCGGGAGCTCGATGACGTTGGCCCGGAGCATCTGCCCGTAGGCGGCCAGGACGATGAGTTCCGGCTGAAACCCGCCCAACGCCTCCAGGGCTGCCGGTGAGCTTATCCGTTCCGGCTGGTAGACCGGTAGACGGTATTTCAGAGCCGCCAGCTTCACCTGGGAATAGCGAAGTCTCCGATCTCGCCCCGCTGCCTTATCGCTTTGTGTCACCACCAGCACCTGGTGGCCGGCCTCGACCAGGGCCTCCAATATCGCCACGGCAAACCGCGGCGTCCCCATGAAAATAATTCTCACGGCCTCACTCCCGGGCCAGCGTCAGCCCCCAGACCGCCGCTGCGCCAGCATTGTAGAGCTCTCCGGCACAGGACTCCAGCGTCGCGCCGGTGGTGCACACGTCATCTACCAAAAGAACTCGACGGCCCATCACCCGGCCATCGGCCCAGGCAAAAGCGCCCAACACGTTCGCCCGGCGCTCCACCGCATCCAGGCCGATCTGCGAGCGCGTGGGCCTGGCCCGGACCAGCGCTTTTTCTGCCAGGGCCAGTTTGCTTTTCTTAGCCAGGTATTGGGCCAGGAGTTCCGCCTGATTGTGTCCTCTCGCCC
>DYIS01000044.1:3804-5569 GCA_020723545.1 Ktedonobacter racemifer | reverse complement strand
ACCGCCGGGGGTGCAGGGGCACCGGCACGATGAGGTCCACCGGCAGCGGGTGACGATCCAGATAGTCGGCCAGGAGAGCGCCCAGGGGCGAGGCCAATGCCCGGAGATTTCGATACTTGAAAGCGTGAATAGCCTTTCGGAGAGGGTCCTCAAACGGGCCCACGGCTCGGATCCCATTGATCCGCAGGGGTGTGGAGGCACAGAACTGGCAGACGGTGCCCCGGGCGTTCGAGACCGTCAGGGCCTGCCCGCAGATGCGGCACCACGGTGCCCTCACCGGTAGCACCTCGCCCCTGCACCTGGAACAGAACCATTCACCCTTTTGGCCACAGGCCACACAGCGGGGTGGAAAGAGCCAGTCCAGGAGTTTTCCCGCGCCATCACCCGCCATCTATGATCTCCAACTGGTCCCCCACCTGGGTCTCGGTTCTCAAGAGTGTGCCGACGGGCATCTCCAGCACAGCACGGGCTTTCTTCACTGGCAAAGAGATCCGGAAGGGCTTCATCTCCGGGATGAGGTGGATCACGCGGTTGGCGCCGTCCAGGTACACTACGTCAATGGCAAAGCCCATGAAAAAAGTGTGAATCGAGTTCTCGGGAGCCAGGAGCAAGCCCTCGCCCTCGGCCAGAGGCGGGCGAAACAAAAGCCCCTTGGCCCTGGCCAGGAGGCTTTTGGCGAGCTTTCCCCGGACGATCAATTGCCTGTTCCGGGTCAGATTGTTGACGACTATTTTCCCAGCCCTCCCAACGCGCGCATGATCTTCGGTATGGCCGGCCCCAGGATGACGACGAACAGGGACGGGAAAATCAATAAGACCAGCGGAAACACCATCTTGACCGGGGCCTGGTGGGCCTTCTCTTCCGCCCTCTGCCGGCGCCGCACTCTCATCTGATCGGACTGGATGCGCAGCACCCGGGCGATGCTGACCCCTAACTGGTCCGCCTGGATGATCGCGGCGATGAAGGTCGTCACGTCCGACACCTCGCAGCGCTGGGCCATCTCGCGAAGGGCTTCCCGCCGGGCCTTTCCCATGCGGATCTCGCCGATGACCCGGGCGAACTCCATGGTCAACGGGTTGGTCCACTTCTCGACCACCTTGGCCATGGCCGCGTCGAACCCCAGCCCCGCCTCCACGCTGATGGTCAATAGGTCCAGGGCATCGGGCAGGGCCTTGACGATGGCATCCTGCCGCTGCGAGATCTGCCGGCTCAGCCAGATATTGGGCAGGTAGAACCCCAGCACGGTGAACACCGCGGTCAGGATCACCGTCTTGGGCAACGGGTTCTTTCCCAGGTATAACAGCAGAAAGCCACCGCCACCCAGGATCAGGGTCATAAACCCCTGCAGGCCCAGGAAGTCGTTGGCCAGGAGACCCCTGGGGTTGCCCGCCAATGTCAGCCGGTGCCTGATCCCGTCAATGGTGCTCTGAGGGGTATAGCGCAGCACGAGCCGGGCAAAGGCGCCGATCACCGGCTTCACCACCCGGTCGAAAAATGGCTGTTGTAGCTCGAGCTCCTCCAGCGTCTGGGGCTGGCGGACGGCGTATTGCGTCAGGCGCGCCTGCACCTGGCTCGGCCGTGCAGAGATGGCGAACCCGATGAAGATCACGACCACGCTGGCGAAGCCCAGGACGGAGAGCGAGAGAGGGGTCATCGCCGGCACCTCACACTTCTATGTCCATGATCTTGCGCATCACCAGGAAGCCGGCCAGCATCATGATGAAAGCGACGGTCACCATAGCCCACCCGCAGAGATCGGCGAAGA
>DYIS01000044.1:0-3794 GCA_020723545.1 Ktedonobacter racemifer | reverse complement strand
GGCGAAGAGCGCAGACATGTACTTTGGGTTCAACGCGAAAAGGGCCAGGCCCAGGCCGAAGGGCAACAAGCTGATGACGTAGCCGGATATCCTTTGTTGGGAGGTGAGCACCTTGATGTCACCCTTGATGCGCACCCTCTCCCGGATGGTGAACCCGACGGTCTCCAGTATCTGGGCCAGGTTACCGCCCACCTCGTGCTGCACGTTGATGGCGGTCACCGTGAGGTCCAGGTCGTCGCTGGGAACTCGCCGCACCAGGTTGGCCAGGGCCTCCTCCGAGGTCAGGCCCAGCCCGATCTCCTGGACCACCCGATGAAACTCCACGGACATAGGAGGGGGGGCTTCTTTGGCCACCATTTCCATGGATTGAGCCATGCTGTAGCCGGAGCGCAGGGAATTGGCCAGGAGGGTTATGGTGTCGCCGAGTTGATTGTTGAAGGCGGTCAGGCGTTTGTTCTGGCGGAACTTGACGTATAGCCGCGGCACCAGGAGGCCGAAAAAGGCGCCTACGGGGATGAAGATCACCGTGCGAAAGACGAGATATGCCAGGAGCCCTCCGGCCAGGAGGCCGATGATGTTCAACAGCACGTATTCGGAGACAGTGAGCTTCAAATCGGCCTTCGCCAGTTCCTGGGCGGTGCTCGCGGCCAAGCCCCGGGAGGCAATGCCTCGCTCCATGGTGCTGATGAAAGGAGAAGGCCCCTTGTCTCCAGTCTCAGCCGCGGCACCGGTCCGCGAACGGCGCAGGGCGAATTTGTCCAGCCGGGTCTCCATGACCTGGGTTTCCGCGCCCATGACCCGCGCCAGCCCCCAGAAAAAGACGATTATGGAGAGGGCCGCCAGGATCGCGATCACCACTGCCGGGTTCATGTCCAGCTCCTATCGGAAAAGACGCTCGGTTACGCCGAAGATGTTAGGCGGCAGGTAGATGTTGGCTACCTCGAACTTCTCCACGAACTTGGGCCGTATGCCGGTGGGCCGGAGCCGCCCCAGGATTCGGCCGTTCTCGATGCCGGTCTGCTCGAAGACGAAGACGTCCTGGAGCACGATGACGTCCCCTTCCATCCCTTGCACCTCGGTCACCATGACCACCTTGCGGGAACCGTCCTTCAAACGTTCCTGGTGTATCACCAGGTCAATGGCCCGGGAGACCTGCTCGCGGATGGCCTTCACCGGCAGATCAAAACCGGCCATCAGGACCATGGTCTCCAGGCGGGAAAGGGTATCCCGGGGGCTGTTGGAGTGCAGGGTGGTCAGGCTCCCGTCGTGTCCGGTGTTCATGGCCTGCAGCATGTCCAGGGCCTCCTTGCCGCGAACCTCACCCACCACGATGCGGTCGGGGCGCATGCGCAGGGCATTGATGACCAGGTCCCGTTGGGTTATCTCGCCCTTGCCCTCGATGTTAGGCTTGCGCGCTTCCATGCGCACCCAGTGCTCCTGGCGCAATTGCAGCTCGGCGGCGTCCTCGATGGTGACGATTCGCTCATCGGCGGGGATGAAACCCGAGAGCACGTTGAGGGTGGTGGTCTTGCCGGAGCCCGTGCCCCCCGAGACGACGATGTTCAAGCGGGCCTCCACACAGGCCTTGAAGAACTCCACCATCTCCGGTGTGATGGTGCCAAAGCTGATCAAGTCGTCGGTGGTGAGGGGCTTCCGGGCGAATTTCCGAACGGTCAGGGTCGGCCCCTCCAGGGACACCGGGGGGATCACCGCGTTGACGCGGGAGCCGTCCGGCAGCCGGGCATCCACCATAGGGGAGCTCTCGTCACAGCGCCGTCCCAGGGGCGAGATGATGCGGTCTATGATGCGCATCACGTGGGCGTCGTCCTCAAAGACGATGTCGGTCTTGAAGATCTTGCCTTTCTGCTCAATGTACACCTTCTTGGGCCCATTGACCATGATCTCGGTGATGCTGTCGTCCTGCAACAGAGGCTCGATGGGCCCGTAGCCCAGGATCTCCGCCACGATGAGGTCGAAGAGGCGCAGGCGTTCCACCCGGGTGACCGTGATGTCCTCCTGCTCCAGGATAGTATTGAACAGCTCCTCAATGGTCCGGCGCACCTGATCCCTTCTGGACAGGTCCATCTTAGGGTCCAATTCGGCAATCAGCTTGTTTTGGACCCTCGTCTTGAGCTCTTGAAAGGCATCGCGAGCCGGAGGGATCACCGGTTTCCTGAAGCCGACCTCCTCCCCGCGGGCCGCGGTGTCCACCGGTGTCAGAGGCCCGGTTCCGGCTTCTATTCGCTTCAGCAACGACATGGTTTCACCCCTTCACAAATACAACCAGCCTGTGGATTGCAGATTGCAGATGGCGGCGGGGTCTGCTCCCCCGCTCCCCTGCTCCCTGCTCCCTGCTATCCGCTACCTGCTCATCTTGGCCGCGGAGGGCTACCCACGCAGGAGTGTGAGCAAGCCCGTGGCTTTCTTGGCCGGGGCCCGCTGCTTCTCCTCCCTTTCGCCGGCGATGATCTGGGCCAACTTTCCGACCGCCTTGCCGATGTGGGATCCCTTCTGGCTCATGGCGAACGGCACGCCTTGATCGATGGCGTAGTTGGCCACCGCCCAGTCATTGGGAATGGCCATGGCCACTGGATGCTTGATGGCGGCCTGGATGTCGGGCAATGAGATGCCGCCCCGGCCGTTCAGACGGTTGCGCACCAGGACGATCTTCTCCGGCGGGTAACCCAGGGCATCCATCACGTCGAAGAAGAGCTTGGTATTTTTTATAGCCGTCAGCTCGGCTGTGGTCACCAGGAGGATCTTGTCCGAGAGATCGAAGATCGCCAGGACCAGGTCGTGCAGTGAATTCCAGGCGTCGATCAGGACGTAGTCGTAGGTTTTCTTGACCGCGGTCAGGATGTGCTTCATGTGCCCAGCGGTCACCAGCTCCGCCATCTCCGGATGCGGCGGCCCCAGGAGAACCCGGATGCCCGAAGAGTGCTCCACAGTGGTCCGCTCCAGGAGCTCCTCGTCCACCTGCTCGCCCTCGCTCAAGAGGTCCAGGATGCTCTTATTGGTTCGGAGATTCAAGAGCATCCCCACGTCGCCGAACTGGAAGTTGCCATCGATCAGGAGCACTCTTTTCTCGGTCTCTTGCCTGATGGCCACCGCCAGGTTGCTGGCCAGGGTCGTGCAGCCCGTGCCGCCCTTGGGGCTGAAGACGGTGATGATCTGTCCTTGAACCGGAAGAGCGGCAGCGGCTGGCGGCGGCCCTGGAAGGACAGCCGGCATGGCCGCCCGCCTCTTCGCCTCCAGCTCGTACACTCGCCGGATGCCATTCACCAGTTCGTCGCCGCTGAAGGGCTTGATCAAGAACTCCCGGGCTCCGGCCAGCATGGCCCGGCGCAGGTAGGCCGATTCCTCCTGCACCGATATCATGATGAGCTGGCTGGAGGGTACCTGAGCGTGAATGGCCTCGGCGGCGGTTATCCCATCCATCCCCGGCAGGTTGATGTCCATCAAAATGACGTCAGGGAGCAGGCTCTTGGCCATCTGGATGCTCTGCTCGCCGTCCGAGGCCGTGCCCACCACCTCCATGTCCTTCTCGAAGTACAGGAGCTTGGCGATGTTATCCCGGGCCTCGGGGATGTCGTCTACGATCAGGATGCGGATCTTGCCATCGGGCATTGTCGCTATTTCTTTATGATGATCGGCGGTTTCGGGAGCTTGAACCTTGCCACGACGTAGTTGAGGATGACCGCATCGGTGGTGAATATCTCGTGGTCGTTCACCGGGCGCAGGGCAAAGTCCACGGCCCCCTTCTCTCGGATGTACTTCATGACCAGGGCATCCTG
>DYIS01000043.1:3229-12682 GCA_020723545.1 Ktedonobacter racemifer | reverse complement strand
TGAAATTCGGCGACCAGCTGGACCACACAGTCCTGGGGGCCGTTCAACGCCTGGACTCCACCAGCTTGGGCGAATGAAGTGGCGCAAGTGGTCACATACTGATGCACCCGGATCAACGGGCCCATTAACCCCCTGTCGGTAGCCACGTAGCCCAGCCGCCATCCGGTCATCGAGTATGCCTTGGAGAATCCGTTGAGTAAGAAGGTCCGCTCCTTCATGCCAGGCAGGGCGGCAATGCTTACGTGTGCCTGGCCGTCGTAGATGATCTTCTCGTAGATCTCGTCGGAGATGACCAGGATATCGTGCTGTTGGACCAGGGCGGCTACTGACTCCAACGTCTTCTTCTGCAGGACCGCCCCGGTGGGATTGTGCGGAGAGATGAGGACAAGCATCTTGGTCAGTGGGGTGATAGCTCTCTCCAACATCTCTGGCTCCAACTGGAAACCATCCTTCGCCGGCAGCGGCAAAGGGACTACCTGGGCCCCCATCATCGCCGGGATACGGAGGTAGTTCAGCCAGGAGGGGCCGGGCACGATCACTTCGTCGCCCTGATCCAGGAAGGCACTCATGATTGAGAAGATGGCCTCGGACACGCCCACGGTGACGGCGATTTCCCCGCCGGGGTCATAGTTCAGGCCATTGTCACGCTGCAGCTTCAGCGCGACAGCCTGGCGCAATTCGAACAGGCCGTAGTTAGAGGTATAGTGCACCAGGCCCTGTTCCAGTGCCCTTTCGGCTGCTATCTTGACGTGAGGCGGCGTGTCGAAATCAGGGCGGCCCAGCTCCATATGAATGATGGGCACACCCTCCTTTTCCAGTTATGTGGCGCGCTCAAAGATGACCCGGATGTCCGAAAACGGAACCCCTGCCATCCGCAGAGCCTCGCGTCGCTTGGTCTCCATGGGTTGCACCTCCAGATCCCGCTACACCGCTCCAAATAAACCCTAGCCACCAGTGCCACTGGACGCGACCGGCAGTCAACCGGCACCTGCGCCTTGGTCCGGCGCCAGGACCAGCAGCCTGTCCCGGGCGGCCACTTGGCCTTGGCGGATAACCCAACGAACCCTGCCAATTGCTCGGATGTCCGCCAGAGGGTCACCGTCGACGAGAACCAGATCGGCACGCTTTCCCACCTCAATGGTGCCCACCTGGTCCTCCAGACCCAAGGCCTGAGCTGCCGTGCAGGTGGCGGCCACAATGGCCTCCATGGGAGTCAGCCCAAGGGCCAAAACGGCGACCTCCAGGCTCTGGCTGAAGTCCTGAAAGTGGGTGAAGCGCACCCCGGCGTCGCTGGAGATAATGAACGGAGCGCCATCTTGGATAGCCCGCCGCACGGGCTCCAACTGGGCCTGAAGCTCGGCCCGCTTCGACGCCATTGCGCTCACGTCCCATCCTGCTCCAGGCAGGAGCACCCGGTACAGGCCGGGCAGGGGCACCCCTACAAAGAGCCCGCGAGCGATGAGCTCCTGAACCACCCCTCGGTCGTAGGCATGGCGGCCGATTTCGTCCAACCAGTGAAAGTGCTCAATCGTGTCAGCGCCTGCCTCCACGGAGTACCGGATGCCTTCGGCCCCGATGGCGTGAGAGGCCACCCGGCAGCCCAGACGATGGCTCTCCGTTACCGCTGCTGTAAGCTCAGCAAGGCTGTACTGGGCCCGGCGAGGGTTGCTGCCCGACGTCATGTTCCCGCCGGTGGCACATACCTTTATAAAGTCGGCCCCGGCCCTGACCTGGCTGCGCACGGCTGAGCGGAGTTCGTTCTCGCCATCAGCCTCCAACCCCAGGAAGTGCATGTGTCCAGCTTTAGTGGTGATAGGCATGCCGCAGGCCAGCACCTGGGGGCCAATGATATGCCCGGCCTTGATGGCATCGCGGAGTCCAATGGTGACGACACCCTTGCCCCCACAGTCGCGCACCGTAGTGATGCCAGCGGCCAGAGCCAACTGGGCTTGCCGGGAGGCCCGCAGCAGAAGCCTTTCGTCAGGGTCCTCTGCCAGTTGGCGAATGACGGAAGAGTGATCGGGGCCAGCGCTGAAGGTCAGGTGGACGTGGCTGTCGATGAGGCCCGGCAGGATAGCTAGCCCCCGGGCATCTAAGCGGACTGCCGGCTCGGCCCTCGACACGTCCACCTGTGCCTCTGGACCGACCGCCATGATGTAGCCGTTCTTTATGACTATTGCCGTATTTGGCATCGGAGGGCGCCCGGTCCCGTCGATAAGTCGGCCTCCCGCGATGACCATAGCCGTTGGCTCATCCCTCATATGCTATATCCCAACTCAAATCCCTCCCGCATGGCTTCGGCCACGCTACGGGGCCTCAAGCTATCGCCGAGGACGAAGGGTGAAAGACCATCACTCACGAGCTCGTCGGCGATCCCTCGTTCCGACACCGCCCCCAGGGCCAGCACCACGGTATCCACCGGCGCCAGCCGGTTGCTCAGGCCCAGGCGGTCGTAATGGACGGCGTTGCTTTCGATGGCCGTTACCCGGGCCTGGGTGATGATCTCCACTCCCAGGTCCGCCAGCGAGCCAATGAGGAGTTTCCGGGTCCAGGGCACAAATTCCTGAGCCAGCTCAGGCAGCATTTCGAGTATGGTCACCTGGGCCCCCCGATGGGCCATGTACGCCGCGGTTTCGCAACCTACAGCACCCCCGCCGATCACCACCATCCTGTTTCCAGGAGCCACCTTTCCTTCCAGGATATCCCAGGCGGTGACGGCGTAGGCCGCTGCGCCTGGGACATCGGGCACGAGTGGCCGGGCACCGGTGGCCACCACCACCGCGTCTGGCGCCAGACGCCGTACCAGATCCCGGGTCACGGTGCAGCCGAGACGGACCTCCACCTGGTATTTCGCCAATTGACCCGCCAGATAGCCAGTCAGGCGGGCCAGGTCCTGCTTGCCCGGGGGGACGGCAGCCAGGTTGAGCTGCCCACCCAACCGGTCCGCACGTTCGCAAAGAGTCACCCGGTGGCCCCGGCGGCTGGCGATGGTCGCGAACTCCATTCCTGCTGGACCTCCGCCAGCCACCAATATAGCTTTGGGAGAGGCGACGGGCTCCAGGCGAAAGAGCGCTTCCCGGCCTACCGCAGGGTTGGTGACGCAGCTCATATCCGCTTGCCTGACAATTGTACGGCCGTAACACTCGGGGCGATTGCAGGTCAGGCAGGGGCAGATCTCATCGTATCGGCCTTCAGCGGCCTTCCGGGGCCATTCTGGGTCAGCGATGAGGCCTCTTCCCACGGCGATCAGATCGGCCTGACCGGTGACAAGTATGGCCTCGGCCAGGGACGGATCGTGGATCTTGCCTGCTGCCACCACCGGGACGTTGACCGCACCTTTGATGCGAGCGGCAAGGGGGACCAAGTAACCAGGCGGCAGGGCCATGGGCGGTGAACTCATATAGAAGGTATCACCGATGCCAGCGCTGACGTCGATGACGTCGGCACCGTGCTCCTCCAACAACCGCGCCACGACCAGGGCCTCGGCTGGAGAGAGTCCCCCAGGGACACCGTCGTCGGCGTTTAGACGGCAAGATACGGCTGTGTTGCCGCCGACCACCTCCCGGACCCGGTCCAGGGCTTCCAGCGCAAAGCGGCTACGGCTCTCCAGGTCGCCACCGTACCGGTCAGTGCGGCGGTTGAACCTGGCGGACAGGAATTGGTTGATCAGGTAGCCGTGGGCCATGTGGAGCTGCACCATGTCGAAGCCGGCGTCGATAGCCCGGCGTGCTGCCTGGCCGAATGCCTCCACCAAGGCCCGGATCTCGGCCAGGGTAAGTTCCCTGGGCACCGGGCGCCCGGTGGCCGGCACCGCCGATGGTCCCACGGGCTGGGTGCCCGCATAGGCGATTTCCGTGTTCCCACCGGCATGGGCCAACTGAATGGCCACCGGGGCACCGGCATCCTGAACCGCTCTCGCCAGCCGCCTGAGCCCGGGGACGAAAGCATCGTCCCAAATGGCCAGGGGGTAGCAGGAGCTACACCCTTCGGGCGAAACGGCCGCAAACTGGACCACAATGAGCCCCACCCCACCCCGGGCCCTTTCTACGTAATAGTCGATGAGCCTCGGGGTCACCGCTCCGTGATAGGTCGAGTAGCGGGTGCCCATAGGGGGCATGACGATGCGGTTTTTGAGCACTATGCCCCTAATGGTGAGAGGCGAGAAGAGCCTCATCAGTCTCCGGTCATTCATTGCCCGTGTCCTTTCTGATGAAGCGGGGTTTCCAACCGTCTATCCGTCACCGTGCTGGCTCAAACCATCCCTCAGGGAGGATTACCTTAGGCCAGAAAGGGTATTGGTCAAATGACCGACCTGGGGATGGCTAGGGTCTCGAAGCCCTTGACCACGGCATCTACGACCCGTTGTCCGTTGCACAGGGTGAAGAGGCGATGGCCGGACAGGAGGACATCCACATTCAGGTTTGCCAGCCGCCGCACGCTGGCACGATAAGCGTTGAGGTCGGTCCCCGGGGCATTCAAAAGGCTGATCCAACCGGTCTGGCCAGCCACCGGGCAGAACTGGATGGTATCGCCTGAGAACAGCACCCGTTGCCCGGCTACCTTTACCAGATAGCACAGCGACCCCGGGCTGTGCCCCGGTGTAGCGATGACTTGCAGCGTATAGCGACCTACGGTCACCGTGTCGCCGTCGCCTAGCCGCCGGTCTACTGGGCAGGGGATCATCACATAACCCGGAGGGTAAATACCGAAGGGAAGGGCCACATTGAGCCCGCTAGCCTCGACATCAGCGGTCTCCACAATCTTTGCCTCCGCCTCGCCGACCAAAACGCGGCAGCCCAGGCGAACGCGTAAGGCCGCCGCCCCGCCGCTGTGGTCAGCATGGGCATGGGTGAGGATGAGGGTGCGCACCTTACTGGCGGCGATGCCATGGACAGCGATATTGCACAGCAGTGGCTCCACGTTCACGCCGGAACCGGCATCAATCAAGGCCGCCTCGTCGCCGCCATCAATCAGGTAGATATGGCAGTCGTACTCATTGGAAAGGCCAATACCAGTGCGACCACTACCGACCAGGTAGATATCGTCCAAAATCTGCATAAGGAACCCCTTTAGCGCATACGGGGGTCCAGCGCATCCCGTAGCCCATCCCCCACCAGGTTGAAGGCTAGCACCGCCAGCATGATGGCGATGCCGGGGAAGATGGAGATCCATGGGGCCAGTTGGAGATAGGTGCGGCCCTCGTTGAGGGTAGTACCCCAGGAAGGCGTCGGGGGCTGGGTACCCAGGCCCAGATAACTGAGAGACGCCTCGGTCAAGATGGCGTAGGCGATGGTCACCGAGGCCTGGACGATGATGGGGGAGAGAACGTTGGGAAAGATGTGCCGTAAGAGAATGCGCTCATGGCTGGCACCGATGACCCGGGCTGCCTGGATGTACTCCTTCTCCCGCTCGGCCAGGACGGGTCCCCGGGCCACCCTGGAGAAGAAGGGAGCGTAGACGATGGCGATGGCCATGACAGCGTTCTCGATGCCTGGCCCCAGCATGGCAGCTATGGCGATGGCCAGGAGCAGCACAGGGAAGCTGAAAAAGATGTCCATGACTCGGCTGATGGCGATGTCCCAAGCTCCACCGAAGTAGCCAGAGATAAGCCCCAGGAAGGTCCCAGCGACCAGGGCTACCGCTACAGAGGAAAAGCTAACGCTCAGGGAGACGCGCGAGCCGTGGATGACGCGGCTCAGGAGATCGCGCCCAAAGCGGTCTGTGCCAAAGAGTTCCTTTAGGTTAGGTGGGTGTAGAGCCGCCGCCACGTTCACCGCCAAGGGATCTCTTGGCGAGATCACGTCGGCGAAAACGGCCAAGAGAACAAGGAACACGGCCATGACCAGCCCTACTACCACCAGCCGGTTACGGGCGATGCGGCTCAGGAAAGGGGCGCTTCGGTAAGTGGGGCCCTTAAGCATAGCGGATCCTCGGGTCCAGGAAGGCGTACAGGACATCCACGAACAGATTCACGGCCATGAACATAACGGCAACAAAGAGCACAGTTCCTTGCACGGAGGGGTAATCGCGTTGGTAGATGGCCCATAAGAGCAGCCGGCCGATGCCGGGCAGGCTGAAGACCTCCTCCACTACCACCGTGCCGCCCAGGAGATAGCCCATCTGTAAGCCTGCCACTGTAACCACGGGGATCATAGCGTTCTTCAAGGCGTGAGCGATGAGGACTACCCGCTCCGCCAGTCCTTTAGCACGAGCCGTGCGGATGTACTCCTGACGAAGCACCTCCAGCATGCAGGAGCGGGTCATGCGCATGATCACCGCGGCGCTGGCCGTCCCCAGACAGAAACCAGGTAGGAGCATCATGCTGAGATTAGCCCCCAGATCCTTGAGGGGTGAGACCCACTCCATTGCTGGAGCCCAGCGGAAGGCCAGGGAGAGGACCAGGATGAACATCGTCCCTTGCCAGAAGAGGGGGATGGAAAGGCCGGTGAGGGCGATAATGCGGGCCAGGCTGTCCACCGGACTGTTGTGTTTGATAGCGGACACGATACCCGCGGGCACGCCGATGAGTAAGGCTACGATGATGGCTATGGCCGCCAATTCCACGGTCACGGGCAAGCGTGAGAGGATGAATTGTAGCACCGGAATGGCCGTGCGCCAGGAGTGGCCGAGGTCACCAACCAACACCCGGGTGATCCACTGGTAATACTGGACGTACACTGGCTGGTCAAGGCCGAAGTAGCGCCGGAGGCTCTCCACAGTCTCGTACGAAGTGAGGGCCTCCGTGCCCATCATCTGCTCCACGATGGTGCCAGGGATGAGCCGTATAAGCAGGAAAACTATGATCGTCACCCCCAAGAGGGAGACGATCATGGTCAGGAGGCGGTTAGCGATATACCTTTGCATGATGAGTCCTGTTCAGGCAGGCCGACCAGTGTCGGCCTGCCTGACAGATTACTTCTCCAGCCAGGTATCTTTGAATCCGTAGTACCAGCCGCTGGGGTGCTGCACGTATCCCTTCACATACTTCTGCATGGTATTGAGGAGATCGGCAGAATAGAGTGGAACCATAGGGGCTTCCTCGGCGATGAGCTTCTGGAGCTCGTCGTAGTAGCCCTTGCGCTTGGCAGGATCCACCGTGGAGCGCCCCTTGTCCAGCAGTTCGTCGGCCTTGGCATTGTTCCAGCGGCGAAAGTCCATGCCCTTGGGCGGGGTGTGGAAGTGCCGGTAGTAGAGCAGGTCAGGGTCCATGAAACCCCCCCAGGCATTGAGGGTGATCGGCTCACGCCGTGCCCGCCAGTCCTCGATCCAGACGCCCAGGTCCACCGTCTCCACAGTCACCTCGATGCCAATCTCCTTGAGGTTGGCGGCGATGACCGGAGCATTGGCAGCCATGGTGGCGTACCCCACAATGGTGCGCAGTTTCATTTTAAAGCCGCCGGGATAACCAGCCTCGGCCAGGAGTTGCTTGGCCTTAGCCACGTCGCGTTTCTGGTTGGGAAGCTGCTCCGGTGGTAGCGCCCAGTATTTCATGGCTGGCGGCATGCCGCCGATCACCTGGCCCAGACCATAGATGGCAGCCTGCATGATGGCTGGCTTGTCCAGCGCCAGGAGAATGGCCTGACGGACCTTCACTTTGCCAGTGGGCGGGGTATCACCGGGCAACTCCAGGGTGTCGATTTTGATCGCCGGAGTACGGGTCGAGACCAGGTTCTTCTCGTCTTTGACCACCAGGAAGTTCTTGGCGTCCTCTATGGCAACGTTGTCAATCGTGCCAGCCCTCAGGCCCGCCAGGGCAGTCTGCTCGTCCGGGACGACCTGGATGACGAGTTTGTCCAGGTACGGCTTACCCTTCTCCCAGTAGTCCGGGTTCTTCTTGAGGGCCAGCTTCTGGGCTGGGACGAACTCCTCCACCATGAAGGGGCCGGTGCCAATGCCTGTACGGCGCAGCGTATCCCCCGTCGGAGCACTGTCCTTGGGGATGACGGCGTTGTAGCGACCGCCCAGGGCCACCAAGAAGGGGCCCGTGGGCTCCTTCAAGGTAATCTTGAGCGTGTACTTGTCCACGACCTCGATCTTGTCGATCATGATGAGGTCGCCACGGCCAGCGGAGCCTACCTTGGGGTCAAGCTGTCGTTCCAGGCTGTACTTTACGTCCTCGGCGTCCATTTCCTTGCCGTTGTGGAACTTGACACCCTTGCGCAGCTTGAACGTGTAAATGACATCGTCCTTGATCTCCCAGGATTCCGCCAACTGAGGCTTGACAACGACGTCATTGTCAACCCAGGTGAGGTTCTCGTAGATCAGCGCCTTACGACGATGCCAGGCATCGGCGGCTTCCAGGTGTGGCTCCAAACTGGGGACGTCAATGGAAGTAGCAAAGGTCAGGGTGCCACCAGCTTTCGGCTTGCCAGGAGGCGGCGTGGCTGGCCCGGGCGTTGCGGCGGGCGTTGGCCCGCAGGCCGCACCCAGAAGGCTAGAAAGGGCGGTGACACTCAGCCCGGCGGCTCCAGCCTTCAGTAGCTGACGGCGGGTAACCCTGATGTTCATGTTAGCCAGGTAATGTACCATCTCATCTACGTGGTCCATTTTTCTCTCCTCGAAGTCTGCATGCATCCACGTCCGTGGGTCCAGTGCGTTCAATCCTGCCACTTGTCAAGTCCGTGCATGCCCTTGCCATTCCTTTCTACCTAGGGCTCCCACCTCCTTGTTATAGGCCGGCTTATAGGGAACCAGGGCACTACTCCGGGCGGCCTGCCCTCTTCCCCAAAGACCGGCTGCGATCGTTCAGGCCAGATATGGGGCGGTCTCGCCGCCATGGGTGATGACGGCCACCTGGGTCCCCCGACCATATTCCGCCAGCTTGGCATCCACGGCCTCCTCCACGCTGGCGTAGTACTCGTAACCCATGTCTCGCACCTCAGTCTCGGTGAGGCCTGGCGAGACCACGGCCACCTGGACACGCTCTTTGACGCGGCCCAGCTTCAGGCAAACACTGGCCGCGATGGGGTCTTTCACTTCCCCGGCTTCGATCCGGTGCAGCAACTCCGCGGGTTCGGTCCTCAAATACTCTATGAGACCTCCATGGGTAATAGCGACGCCTTCCGGGCAGGCAGTGACCAGGATGATCGTCCCGCCGGGTTTGATGATGAGATCGGCGGTCAATAGCCCCTTGGATCCTTGCCAGAACTCCAGAAAGGCCGGGTAGGAATTAGCGATAACGATGTCATACCGGCGTTGTACTGGAACACCATAGACCGTCTTGGCCGCCATTTGGCCTGCGGCTTGCACCTGACGATGCTGGCCACAGAAGACCTGGTAGATGCCATGGTCTGGCGTGAGCACGGTGTCCACCACCATGGACAAACCCACTGTGTCGGCCAACGCCTCGATGGCCCGGCGGGCCGGGGCATCCTCGTGCCCCAGATAGTTGGTGGAGTCACGGAGGCCCACCAGATGGAAGCCGGCCACTGTCTCCTGGCTGGCAACGCCCGG
>DYIS01000043.1:0-3219 GCA_020723545.1 Ktedonobacter racemifer | reverse complement strand
TATAGGATCTTGGCACCCCCGGCGTAGCCGGGATGGGGGTGCGGCACGATATTGCCGATGCCGAGGACAAAGTCAGCCTCTACCACCGCCCGGCTCAGACGAACCCGAATGCCCTCCGGCGTCGTGCCAGCATCATAGAGGGCCATTGGGTCGTCATAGCGGTGATTGGCCACTGGGAAGCGCCGGAGGACCTCATCTCCCAGCTTGGCTCGGAGCTCCGTCTCGGTCATGGGCCGATGGGTTCCCAGGGCCATCAGGATGGCGATGTCCGCCTCGGCGACGCCACCCCGCTCAAGGCGCTCCAGGACAGGAGGTAGGATCTTGTGAACCGGGGTAGGGCGGGTGTTGTCGTCGCTGAGAATTAGCACTCGCTGGCCCGGCCGGACCATCTCTTCTAGAGGTGGCGTGCCCAGGGGCGCATCCAGCGCTGTGGCTATAGCTGCTGCCTCATCGGGAACTGCCGCCACCGGGGCAGGGTGGACTACTTCCCCCAGGTTGCGCTCGTCCAGAGCGAAAGAAAGCGACGCCGTGTCCGTAAAAGGCAACGTGACATTGACCTTGGGCATCCTCGACCCCTTCTCATGAAACCCAACGTATCGGCCAAGCCGGGCATCCGGCCGAGGCACTGGGCTTCGCGAGCATCTCTCCTAGAGGTGCTTCAGCCGGCCGGAGTACTCAGCGATGTATTGCCGGTTGGCCTCATCTCCACCGGGGGCGTTGGCGCTCTTCCAGACCGGCGGAGTGACGCCCAGACGCACCATGTGTTCAACCGCAACTATGACCATGGAGTGAAGGATGAAGGCATTGGCAATGGTGGACCCAGGGGCTACTTTCTGATCGCAGCCTTCCACAGTCACCAGAGCTTCGCCAATAGGCACTTTGTCATCAATAAACAGGTCGGCAATTTCATACAGGCTCTTGCCGGAGGGATGTCGGGCAGGATGACCGGGCGGAATGGCTTTGGAGCACTCCGGGGACGTCACGGCAATGACAGTGAGGCCGCGGTTCTTGGCCTCCAGGGCAGCATCTATGGTCGCGGAGTTGACACCATTGGCGTTGACGACCAGGATGACGTCGCCGGCCTGGAGGGGATAGGTATCCAGCACACCCTTGACCCAGCCCGGCGTGCGTTCTACCTTGGTGGAGCGGATGGCACCAAAAGCCAGGGAGACGCCAGGCTCCAGGATGGCATTCACTGGCACCAGCCCGCCGGCCCGGTAGAACACCTCTTCTCCGGCGATGTACGAGTGGCCGCCGGTGCCAAAGACGTGCAGCAACCGGCCCTTGGCCAGGCTCTCCCCAATCAAACGGCCAGCCTGCCGGATTTTATCCGTCTCCTCTGCCCGGATACACTCTACTGTCTCCAGGACCGCCTTATGATAGCTTTCCAGTGGGTCCATGTGTACCTCCTGCATGTAGGTTTCAGGCATTACAACAGCGTGGGTAGCAATGTGGATTCCAAGAATGCCTCCCCGTAACGGGTGCCGCGCATGTAGCCTCGTACCTTGGCCAGGCCCTCCAGATACTCCATGATCCCTGGCAGGACAGCCATCTGGCTGGCCTGGGTGCGCATGGCTTCCAGCTTTCGCTCAAACGTGTCGGTGATGTCCACCACGATAGAAGGGTGGGTGAACAGCTCCAACACCTCATAGTGGTAAAGATGGGGGGTGTACCAGGGGGCTTCCATGTCACCCAAGACGTTCTCGCTGGCCTTCCAGCGGGCCTCGTCGGTGATCTCGGAGACGGCGCGATGATCCCGGTGCTTGTCCTCCCGGTAGTGCGTGAATATGGCCTCCGGCCTCACCTGTCGGATAATGCGGACACATTCCTGATAGGTTTCACGGTCGTTGGTGACCCCTTGTGTGGGTTTACCCAGCATAATCCGCCTGCTGATGCCCAGGACCCGGTCACACTCCTGAGCTTCCTCCTGGCGCTGCCGAAGCATCTCCTCAGGCCTCTGGCCCTTCTGATAGCTGGTTTCCCCGCCGGTGAAGGTCACCACCACGATTTCCGCCCCGTTGCTGCTCAGCCGGGCGATGGTTCCTCCCGGCCCGATGATCTCATCGTCGGTATGGGAGGCGAAGACGAGTATCCTCTTGAATTCCAGCATTCCTCCTCCTCAACAACAAGTGGCTAGCCCTCCAGCTCAAAGCCCAGTCTCTGACTCAAGGCTTTCAGGTAGCACACAGATTCCCGGTACTGAAGGTCCAGGTCCGGTACCCTGCCCACATCGATGGCTATGTAGCCCCTGTAACCGTGTTTCGCCAGGGCCCCGAAAACACCTTCCCAGTCCACCGTACCGCGTCCCAGGGCCAGGTGCTCGTTGGTCCGCCCATCGTTGTCCGAAACGTGTAGATAGAAGATGCGCTTGCCTAGTTTCTCCACACTTAGTGGCAGTATCTCCTTTTGAGCGTGCTGATGCCCGGTGTCCAGGACGGCGCCGAAGTTGGGGTTGTTCACGGCCTCCATGAGCCGGAGCAAGGCATCGGTATTGCTGATGTTTTCCCCCACGCGAGGCTCCAAACAAAAGCGGAGGCCAGCCTGCTCTGCGCTTCGCGCGCAATGAGAGATGCTGTCCACGAGGTTGACCCACAACTCCTCCCACCGGAAGTCCGGGTTGATCTTCACCCGGAACTGGCCGCCGAAGTTGATCATCTCCCTATATGGCCGATCTCCCAGAAATTCCAGGGGGGGAGTACAGCTATCCGCCTGGATGGTCTCACAGCCAAAATAGTCAGCCAGGCCCACTGCCAGGTCAAATAATTCCAAGGCACGCTGTCGGGCCCCCGAGTCCAGGCTGACCAGATCCGGCAGGACTGGACAGAAGTTGATGACCTTTAGCCCCAGGTCCTCACACCGTTTTCTGAGGCCGTGACGTTCCTCCCACACTGCGCGCAGGTTTGCCTCCCCGACACCTTCTAACTCGATGTAGCGAAAGCCAAGGCCGGCCATGTCGTCGATGGCCGCATAGGTATTGGCAATACTCGGGGGATAGCCGAATTTGCTGATGGCATAGAGCCAACAGCAGCTAATCTTCATTCCGCCTCTTTCTCTCTACCAGGCCAGACTTCGCTCCAGAACCAGGGTTGTGGCACCAACGGCGCCGGCGTCCATGCCCAGTTTGGCCGGGACGATGCGAGCCTGGGCTGCCGAAAGTTGCAGGGCCCGGGCAGCCACCGCCCTTCGGACGCCGGCAAAGAAAACCTCTCCGGCCTGGGC
>DYIS01000042.1 GCA_020723545.1 Ktedonobacter racemifer | reverse complement strand
GCCTTTGCCGCCAAACATGATATACCGTCGAACGGGATTTTGCTCGAAAACTTCTCTTAAGGACATTACATTCTCCTAATATTAGTAGGGAAGGAAAACGAGGTTCCTTTACGAGTAAAGAAGCCCCCTGGAGATCAGGCCATAGCATCGGTAAGGTCTTTCTCCCGGAGCATGCGCCGCTTCCAGGTGGAGATCTGCGGCACCACGTAGGGCAGAAGGCGCAGAGAATAATAGGGCGGCAATATGGGGATGCCCAACAGGTCACCCATGGTGATCAAGATGAACAGGTGCTCCATGCTGGCCCGCGTCTTGAGGGCATACCGCGTCATATCGTGGGCCGCCATGCCGTAGATGAACTCCTTGACCGAACCAAAGAAGGTATCCTTTTTCTCCTCGGGCATTGTCTTCTCCTCCAAGTTTACCGATCCACACTGAAACATCATATTGGCAGGGAAAGAATCCAGCATCACCCGCTCATCATTCCCATCACGTCCGTCTCCAGGAGATCCTTCTCCCGCAGCATCCGCCGCTTCCAGGCAGCGATGTTGGGCACCACATAGGGCAGGATCCGAAGAGAGTAATACGGTGGCATTATGGGCAATCCGATCAGATCCCCCAGTGTAACCAACAAGAACAGGCTTTCGATGCTGGCGCGAGTGCGCAGGGCATAGAGGGTGAAATCGTAGAACAGAAGGCCGTAGATAAAGTCTTTCACCCGACTCATGGTCTGAGTCAGGCCTCGCTCACCCCCAACCACAATCCCTCCAGACATGGATTTGGGGCATCCCCAGCCTATCTCCCAGGGATGCCCCAGTGACGACCGTTACAAACCGACTAGGCCGGAGCCTCAACGCCGGCCCGCTGCTGGCTTTTCATTCGCGAGTAGGACTGCCAGGCATCCCACCCGATGAAGAGCGCCAGGAGCACCAGGAGCAGGGCGATGGCGATCATCAGCAGGCCGCCGAAGACGACGACCTCGTAGTTCGCCTTGCCCAACCCGGGCTGTACCACACCGGCCCACAGGTTCCACGCGGTCACCAGGTTTGCCGCTATGGTGGTGACGTACATGAAGAGCATGGGGAGCGCGGCATACAGGGCATTTCGCCTCTCGGAGACCAGCCACAGGGTCACCAGCATCAAGGCCAGGGAGGCCATCAACTGGTTGGCGCCGCCGAAGAGCTGCCACAGGTAGACGAAGGTGCCGGTCAAAACCACCAGGAACATGCAGACCAGCGAGGTAATCGTGCCCACGTGCAGGTTGCGCATGATCGGCATGGCGTCGCCCAGGGCCTCGGTCAGGGCCACTCTCATGAACCGGATCACCAACTGCATCACCGTGATCACGATGATGACGAAGGCCGCCAGGGCTAGGGCGCTCCCGTACTTCGGATCCAGGCCGAAGATGGAGAGGAAGTTGCCGACGCCCGTAGCGAAGGCCGCTGCACCAACCCCCTTGCCCGCCACCGACACTGCCATCAGCGCCAGGACCCCCAGGAGCATCTCGCTAAACATGGAACCAGCACCTACGGGCAGGGCATCGGTCTCGTTCTCCAACTGCCTGGCGGTTCCTACCGTCGAGACCAGGGCGTG
This sequence comes from Ktedonobacter racemifer, assembly GCA_020723545.1. Taxonomy (GTDB): domain Bacteria; phylum Chloroflexota; class DTOL01; order DTOL01; family JACQYG01; genus JACQYG01. The sequence goes on along the minus strand of DYIS01000042.1, from coordinate 11,368 downwards.
CCAGCCGGAGATCGCTCCACAGGCGATGGTCACGAAGAGCATGGGCCACAACGGTTGCAACGTGCCCTTCACCCCCGCATCCCAGACCTTGAAAGCAGGAAGGGCGAAATTGGCCAGTTCTGGCTTAACGAAGAAAGCGATGGCCGCGCCCAGCGCTCCGCCCAGGATGGTCAGGGCCATGATCCAGAATCCCACGTAGTTGACAGGCTGGGCATACCTCCACACCGGCAGCGCGGCACCCAGGTAGCTGAATACGGCCACGAAGGTAAGCCAAAAGACGTAGCTGACCTTGATGTTGACGAAACCACCGGCGTAGGCGGCCGCCGTCGGGTCGAACAGCGACACGATAGGCTGATTGGCATTCAGGGCATCCAGCCAACCATTGAAGCCCTTAACCGCACCCTGCACCGCCGCAACCGGCCCTAAGGCGATGACCAGGAGGGTCAACCCGACAGTCACGATGGTAACGACCGCGATGTCCATCTTCCAGCGGTACAACATCTGGCCACCAAGGAGGCCGGCAAGGGCTAACATCGTTATACCAAGTGGAATCGTGGGGTTAGTTAGCACCCCGGCCAAGAGGTTGCCGAAGGCGCCCGCGATCAGCAAGAGATACAAGAAGAGAAAGATGAGCAGGATGGTGCGGCTTCGAGGGGACACCAGCTTGTAGGCGATGGCGCTGATGCTGTCCCCATCCCGGCGCGCGGCCATCATCATGGCACTGTAGTCCTGGACCCAGCCCACGAACGTCACCCCCAGGATCAGCCAGAGCAGGGCAGGCAGCCAGCCCCACAGGCCGGCAGCGGTGATGGCACCTACGATGGGCCCGGCCGCAGCGATGGACTTGAACTGATAACCGTACAGGATGTTGCGGCTGGCCGGGGAGAAGTCCACGCCGTCCATGTACATCTTGGCTGGCGTAGCCTTCTTCGGGTCGGACTTGATGATCTTCTCATCGATCCTCTTGGCATAGAAGCTGTAGCCAAGATAAAAGGTTGCCGCGCCAACGATCAGAGCTATCAGGGTGTTCATCTCATGAACTCCTTCCATACAGACTAGAGTCGGCGAAAGCGCGCCGAAACTGCCCTCTGCCCTCGCAGGCAGGCCGGAAAAGTTCCTCTGCTTCCCTAGGCATCACCCCTCTCGTCCCAAAGCGAGACGCGCAGCCAGGTAGCCTACCCAGGAGATGAACGAAGATCTTGAGTCTCAGATGGGGAAAATCGAGCCTGGTGAATGAAAGTGTCATTAACCAATCAATCCCGGACAGGCCGCCTCTTCTGGGGCTGGAACGTCGCCTGGCGCATCGAGTGCTCCGAGGCCCAGCTATCCGCTCGCCAGCACTCCCTCCAGGTGCTCAGACCCGCAAAGATTATAGTACATGCACCTCCAAAAGTCAAGACAAACGTTCAGGCTTTCAAACTAATTCGCTTTGCCTCAACTGCCTCTCGTGCCATGGCGATGAATTCCGATAAAGGCTGTGCTCCCAGGTTCTCCTCCGAACGCAGGCGCACTGCCACCGCGCCAGAGATAGCCTCCTTATCTCCCACCACCAGCATGTAGGGTATTTTCTGGAGCTGCGCATCCCGGATCTTCAAATTCATGCGCTCACTGCGATCGTCCACCTGGACCCGAAGCCCGGCCTCTTTGAGCCTTCTCTCCACCTGCCGGGCGTAGTCCAGATGCCGGTCAGCAATCGGGATCACCACTGCCTGCACCGGTGCGAGCCAAATCGGGAACGCGCCCACATAGTGTTCGATCAAACCGCCGATGAAGCGCTCCATTGCGCCCAACACCGTGCGATGGATCATCACGACGCGATGCTCTTGCCCATCTTCTCCGACGTAGTTGATGTCAAAGCGATTGGGCTGGTTAAAATCGCACTGAATGGTCGGGCCCTGCCAGCCTCGGCCCAGGGCATCTTTTACTTTTATATCAATGGAAGGGCCATAGAACTTGGCTTCCCCTTCCACCCGTTTGTATGGTAGATCCTTGGATCTCAGCGCAGCGACCAGTGCGCTCTCTGCTTTGTCCCAAACCTCGTCATCGCCGATGTACTTGGACTTGTTTTCCGGGTCCCGGACGCTCAGTTCGATGTCATATTCACCATAACCGAAGGTGCGCATCATGAACTCCGCCAGATCGATCACCCCGATGAGCTCTTCCTCCAATTGATCAGGCCGGCAGAATAGGTGAGCGTCATCCTGAGTGAAGCCGCGCACGCGCAGCATCCCGTGCAGCACGCCGGAACGCTCGTAGCGGTATACGGTGCCAAGCTCAGCATAGCGAATCGGCAGGTCCCGATATGAGCGCGTCCTGGTCTTGTAGATCAGGATATGACCGGGGCAATTCATGGGCTTTAAACGATAGAGCGCTCCGTCGATATCCATGGCCCCGTACATCAGGTCCGAGTACATCTCCAGGTGGCCGCTTCTCCTATAGATCGCCTCGCTGGCTATGTGGGGCGTGCACACTAACTGATAACCGCGCTTTATATGCTCTGCCTTCCAGAAATCTTCCACGGCGTTACGGATTATCGTCCCCTTCGGGTGCCAGTGGATCAGGCCGGCACCGATCTCCTCGTGAACCGAAAAAAGGTCTAGCTCCCGTCCCAATTTGCGATGGTCCCGTTTAGCTATCTCTTCCAGCCTCCACAGGTATCTATCCAGCTCCTCTTGCGAGTTCCAGGCGGTTCCGTAGATCCTTTGCAGCATGGGGCGCTTTTCGTCGCCCCTCCAGTAGGCCCCCGCCACGTTGAGGAGCTTGAAAGGTCCAATCTGACCGGTGGAGTCCAGGTGCGGCCCCGCGCACAGGTCAACGAAGCTTCCATGTTGGTAGGTCGAGATCGCCTCTCCCTCGGGGATCTCTTCCACGATCTCCAGTTTGTAAGGTTGACCGGCAAAGATCGCCCTGGCCTCCTCCCGGCTGATCTCCCGCCGAACGAACGGGCGGTTGGCGGCAATACTGTTGCGCATTCTCACTTCAATGGCTGCCAGGTCATCGGGGGTCAACGAGCGCGGCAGGTCGAAATCGTAGTAGAACCCCTCCTCGATAGCCGGTCCGATGGCCAGTTTGGCCCCCGGAAAGAGCTCCAGCACTACCTCCGCCATGACGTGGGCGGCGCTGTGGCGTATCCTCTCCAGATCTTGAGCTACCATATCGTTCCTCCCTACCCTACTAGCCAGACGGCGGGCACGATGCCCGACACCACTGATGGTTGATAGCCGCTGCCATCGGCCATCCGCCGCGTGGTGGAGCCTTCACTGGCCGTAAAAACAGAACGGCCTCTCGTTCCATCTGGGACGAGAGGCTCCTCACGCGGTTCCACCCGGTTTGGGAAAAGCAAAGATACCGAACTCTTCGCTCTTCTCCGCTCATTGAGCTGATAACGGGCGCTCCCCGGCGTCTCCTACTGGCGCATGGTGCGCTTTCGGTTGCGGCTCCCAGGGGGTTTTCTCCGGGGCAAGGCTGGAAGGGCTTTCAGCCAACTCCGGCCCTTTCCTCTCTGAAGCTGTCCTCGGATACTCGTCCTGTTCCGTGCCTTTTCAGTGTTCGGTTATTGGCGATAAGCCATCCGCTATTGGCAAAACTGGTGGGCAAGATAGGGATCGAACCTACGACCTCAGCGATGTCAACGCTGCGCTCTAACCAAACTGAGCTACTTGCCCTTGATATTTATATTATAGCACAAAGGACCAGGCAAAGGCAATATCTTTGCCGTAAGTTCAATAAGTAGCAGCTACGAGTCTCCTCACCACCGCCGGGGGCCTCCAAGGCCTCAAGGACCAATGAGATGGCCGCCTGGCTCTCCTGATGCGTCAGGGGCCGCGGGTAGTTGTACATAACCCTCCCCGGGCGTTCGTTGTAGTAAGGCCGGTTGCAGCCGGGGCAGCCGGCGGTCTGAAAAGCCTGGCCGCCGATGAGGGCGTCTATTAGTTGGGCCTCAGTTAACCCGTAACTGACTATCTTGCCTTCACCGGAGAAGCCCATCCGCTCAAAGCGCACAAGCCCGCTCTTGATCAGGAAATTCACTGCCTGGAGGCGGCGGTAAGAAGGCAGGGGCGGTGGGGGCAGATTCTCCATGGCCGTGCCGCGCACCGGGGTAAATGCGAACAATCCAATAGTCACCCCCCAGTCGGCCAACGCCTGCACCGTTCTCGCCATCTCCTGCTCGGTCTCGCCCAGCCCGGCGATCAGGTGTACGCTGATCTTTCCAGGAAAGCTCCTGGCGCCACTCTCAATCAAAGACCAAAGCCGCTGCCAGGAGCCGGGTGCCCTGTGCTTCACCTGGACAAACACGCGTTCGCAGGCCGCATCCAGCCCGAACCCAATGCGTTCCGCACCGGCGGCGAATAGCTCGCTCATCTGTCCCAGGTTCCGTGGCTGCACCGCCGCGCAAATGGGCACCGGACTGGCCTGGTGCACCTGCCGCACCAGGCGCATTGTGGCCTCCACCGCATGGCGCCGCGTAGTCACCTGAATGCAGCAACGTTGCACCTGCCCCTGGGAATAGGCATGGGTCAGGCCAGATAGAGCCTCTGCCAGGTCATAGGTGGGCCACAGGACCCGGGACAGGGCGTCAGCCCGGGCACGGCTGTTGCGGGCCTGGGCACAAAAGGCGCAGTCCATGGCACACCGGCCACCCAGGAGCAGGTAAGCGGTGGTGGGTGCCGCGTCCGTCGTGATACGGCGGAGCCCCAGCACCGCCGCCGTGCCCATAGAAAGGGAAAGCTGACCTTCCAGCGGCTGATTCGATGGGAGCACCGAACGTGATTCCGTCACAGAACGCAGCATTCCTCCCCTCGGAGGACCTCCAGCCCAAACTGCCGGGCCAGCCGCACCGCCGCCGGGGCAGGGTTGACGATGCCGTTGAGGCCGGCCCTCACTGCCAGACAGTCCAGCTCCACGCGATAGAGCCCTCCAGGGCGCATACAGCCCATAGCCAGCGGTTTATCCCGGAACATCTCCCGGGCCTAGACCAATATCTCCGCCACCCGAGGCAGATCCGGAGCTCTCCGATCGGCGTACCGGGTTCCCGGGGTGGGAGTGAAGACAATGAATACCAGGGACTCCAGGCCCAGCTCCCGAAGCATCCCCAGGGCCTCGAACTCACCGCCGATCTCTCCACCACGGAGGCCAATGGTCACGTGGGGTATCACGGAAAAGCGGCTGACCAGAGCCCGGTACGTCTCCGCATAGTCAGTGGCCGGCCGGTCAAGGCCATAGACCTCTCTTATCGTCGCGTCGTCGCCAACAAAATCGAAAGAGATGGTATCCACGTACGGGGCGATGGCTTCCATATCATCCTGGCCGATGAGTCCCACGTGCCAGTTGAAGCGCCGGCCAGGGCGAAGCTTTTTCACCGCCTCCAGTTTAGCCGTCACCGGTACCCGACCATCGTGGTCACAGCCGCCGGAGATAAGACAACTCTTAGCCCTGGCTGCAGCGCCTTTGCCCGTGGCAGCCTGCTCCGCCGCTATCTCCACCGGCTGCATGCCCTCCAAATAGTGCCCCCCGCAGTGGGCACAGTTCAGGGCGCAGTGGACTCCAGTCAGGCTGATGGCGGCCGTTCTGTTGGGGTAGTAGAACGTGATCTCCGAAGGAAAATGCGCCTGGCGGGTCCGCCAGGCGCCCACTAGGTCAGTACGTAGATCCATTCCTTTACTGCTAAAAGAAAGCTCGCGCCCCAGACTCCCAGGGCTGCCTGGCGGACCACCTCGAGGAGCCTGGGGTGGGCAGGGACATTCACTGTTTCTCGTAAGGTCGGCCATCGGCGGCCGGGGGGACAGTGCGACCGATAAGGCCAGCCAGGACGACCATGGTAGCAAAGTAGGGCACCATGGTCAGGAATTGATGAGGGATCGGCGCATCCAGGATCTGTAGCTTGATCTCCAGGGCCTCGGCGAAGCCGAAGAGGAGGGCCCCCATGAAGGCGCCATAGGGAGTCCAGTTGCCGAAGATCATGGCCGCCAGGGCGATGAAGCCCTTTCCACCGGTCATCAGGTCCTCAAAGCTTCCCACCGTCTCCAGGGAGAACCAACCCCCGGCCAGGCCGGCCATCAGGCCGCCGATGACCACGTTGACGTACCTGGTCTTGAACACGTCGATCCCCACCGTATCGGCGGCCAGAGGGTGCTCGCCCACCGCCCGGGTGCGCAGGCCCCAGGCGGTGAAAAACAGGATGAAGTTGGTGAGGACCACCAGGATCAGCATCATATAGACGATGGGGCGATTCTGGAAAAAGATGGCGCCCAATATGGGTATGTCGGCCAGGAGGGGCACGTTCACAATAGGTAATATCTCGCCCACGAAGTAGGCCTTCACCAGGTAAGCTCGTCGCAGGAAACCCGAGGCCCCCACGGCCAGGATATTGATGGCGGTGCCGCTGATGATCTGATCGGTCTTGAAACGGATGGAAAGGACGGCGTGGAAAAAGGCCATCAGCCCACCGGTCAACACCGCCGCCAGCAAGCCGATCCATATGGCCCTGGGGCCCAGCCATTGACTTAGGTAGAGGTTCACGGCGAAACCGAAGGCGGCAGCGGCGAGCATCATCCCCTCAATGCCAATGTTGATCACGCCAGAGCGCTCACACCAGATCCCCGCCAGGGAGCCCAAGGCAATGGGGGTAGCCATGCGCAGGCTGGCAGCTAACATCCCCACCAGGTCTACACTGGACCCCCTGGCCGCCCAGATCATCAGGGCCAACATGTCCAGCAGGGCAACGGTCACCAGGGTGGGGGCCAATGCCCGCCGGAGTCGGTCAAACAAGGCCAGGATACCGCTCAAAGAGGTGATGAGCCCGATGAGCACAAGGCTGGCCTGCGCGGGGACATCCCGGGTACCCAGGGTCCCCACGCCCAGGGTCGTCCGCTGGGCCGGGTCGATCCTGGCCGCACTGTATAATGAAAGTAGTATGCCGAGGACCAGAAAGGTAATGCCCAGGACCTTCGGACGAGTAAGCCTCATCCCTACCTCCCCCAACCCCGGGTGAAGACCACCTCTTTGATCTCCTCTTTCTTTCCAATGCGGTAAAGCCAGCGGATGATCTCGTCGGCGGCAACGAAGGCAATGACCAGGGCCTGTACAATACTAATGAGGTCCACCGATATGCCCGCCCGTATCTGCATCAATCCGGCGCCATTGCGCAGGATTGCCCAGAGAATAGCCGCAAAGGGAACAAAAAGTGGATGGCTCTTGGCCAGGAGGGCAATGGCAATGGAGTCGAAGCCATAGCCCGACACGAAAGCCGCCGGCAGGGTGCGGTTCAGGCCCAGGACCTCCCCAGCGCCGGCCAGTCCGGCCAGGACGCCGCTGAAGGTCATGGCCAGGACGAAGTTCCTGGTGACGCTCATGCCAGCGTATTTGGCGGCGGAGGGGTTGGCTCCCACAGCGCGGATCTCGAAGCCCAGGGTGGTTTTCCACAATAGCCAGTACACGACGAAGACCGCGGCTATGGCTATCAACAGGCCGGCGTGAAGGCGATAAGGAGGTACGAGCTGCGGCAGCGTAGCCGTGGGAAGGATATAGGGGGTGCGGGGCACGGTAGAGGTGGAGTCCCACATGGGACCCTTGCGGTTCACCAGCCAATCCACCATGAGCACGGCGATGTAGTTCATCATGATGGTATTGATCACCTCGTGGGTCCCCAGCCGGGCCTTGAGAAACCCGGGGATGGCCCCCCATAAGGCCCCGCCCAGGGCCCCGACCAGGATAGCCAGAGGCAGGTGGACGAAGATGGGCAGGCCTTTCACCGAATAGCCCACCCAGACTGCGAAGAGGGCCCCCAGGTAGAATTGTCCCTCGGCGCCGATGTTGAACAAGCCGCAGCGGAAGCCCAGAGCTACCGCCAGCCCGGCCAGGGTGTATGGCGTGGCGATCACCAGGGTCTCGGCGATGCCCCGGGGGCTGCCGAGCGCCCCCTCGAAAAGGCCCTGGTAGGCCTTGGGGACGCTGGCTCCCGAGGCCCAGATGACCACCGCTCCGATAGCCAGGGCGGTGAACACGGCCAGGAAAGGGATGGCCAGGTCCGAGACCCGTTGGGACCAGGCGGCGACCCATTTACGCCACGGTATCCCCCTATGCTTTCCGGCTTCAGCGGTCACTTCGGTCTCCTGCGGACCCTTCGGTCTCCTTTATCCCCGCCATCAACAGGCCCAGCATCTCCGGCGTAGCTTTATCCGCCGGCATGCTCCCGATGATCTTGCCACGATAAATCACGGCGATGCGATCCGACAGTGACATGATCTCGTCCAACTCCACCGACACCAGGAGGACGGCGCACCCGGCATCCCGCCGCTGCACCAGCCTCTGATGGATGAACTCGGTAGAGCCGACGTCCAGCCCCCGGGTGGGCTGGGCGGCGATCAGTAGCTTGATCGGACGCGAGAACTCCCGGGCTACGATGAGCTTTTGCTGGTTGCCGCCGGAGAGGGTCCCGGCCAGGGAGTATACGCTGGGGGTGCGGACGTCGAACTCGGCGATCAACCGGCGCCCGTTCTCGTCAATGGCATCATTGTTGATGGCGACGCCGTAGGCAAACGGAGGCCGATAGTAGGTGGAAAGGACCAGGTTATCCGCCAGAGGGAAACTCAGTACCAGGCCATGCTTGTGACGGTCCTCCGGGATGTGGGCCACCCCCTGCTCGATGATCTCCCGGGGCCGGTCCGCGGTGACATCGTCGCCCAGGATCACGACCTTGCCCCCGGCCACCGGCCGGAGCCCGGTGAGCGCCTCCACCAGCTCGGTCTGGCCGTTGCCCTGAACCCCGGCGATGCCCAGGATCCCACCGGCGTGGACCTCCAAGGAGATGCCGTCCACCGCCATATAACCCCGGTCATCCCTCACCTGCAGGTCTTCCACCTTCAGGACCACGTCTCCCATCTGAGCGGGCTTTTTTTCTACACTGAGGATCACCTCGCGACCCACCATCATCGCTGCGAGCCTGGCCTCGGTGGCCTCCTTAGGCGTCGTCACGCCCGCCACCCGTCCATCCCGTAGGACGGTGATGCGGTCCGCCACGGCGAAGACCTCTTTCAGCTTGTGGGTGATGAAGATTATGGACTTGCCCTGGCCGGCCAGGGAACGCATGATACGAAAAAGCTCTTCGCTTTCCTGAGGCGTCAGGACAGCGGTAGGCTCATCCAGGATGAGGACATCCGCGCCTCGGTAGAGGGCCTTGACGATCTCCCCCCGCTGCTGGAGGCCCACGGGGAGGTCCTTCACGTAGGCAGTGGGGTCCACGTCCAGGCCGTACTGATGGGAGAACTCCCGGATGCGCCTGGCCGCCTCGGATCGGTCCAGGACGCCACGGTGGGTGATCTCCATGCCCAGTATAACGTTCTCTGCCACGGTCATAACCGGGATGAGCATGAAATGCTGGTGCACCATGCCGATACCCTGGGCAATGGCATCGTGGGGGCTGCGAATATGTGCCTCTCTGCTATCCAGGAAGATCTGTCCCTCGTCAGGCCGGTAGAGCCCGTAGAGGATGTTCATCAGGGTGGTCTTGCCTGCCCCGTTCTCGCCCAAGAGACAGTGGATCTCACCCTTCTCCAGTTGGAAGCTGATATGATCATTGGCCAGGACGCCGGGGAAGCGCTTGGTAATGCCCTTCATCTCCAGGGCCAGAGCCATCGGTATCCTCCAGGATGGGGTACCCTCACCCCGGCCTTCGGCCCCCGCCGGGGGGAGGGGACTAAAAGGTGAGGGCGAAAGAGGGATAATGCCAAACTGGTGCCGCATCGTTTGACGATGCGGCACCAGTTGCTAGGTGAAGACGCCTAGAGCTTGACCCCAGTCGTGATCTTGCCTTCCTTCATGCCCTTGGCGATCTCGGCCAGCTTGTCCTGGACCGCCTTGGGGATGTTCTTCTCGGCATCATGGAAGGGGGCCAGGCCCACGCCATCATTGGTGGCATCAAAGACCGCCGTGCCACCCTTAAAGGTCCCCTTGACGGCGTTGGCAATGGCGGTGTAGACCGCCACGTCCACCCGCTTCATGGCGCTGGAGACGAGCTTGTCGTAGCCGGGCTTCTTGTCCCGGAAGGTGGTGAAGTACTCGTCCTGGTCCACGCCGATGACCCAGACGCCCTTCTCAGCCGCAGCCTTAATGCCACCGGAGCCGGTGGGGCCGCCAGCGCCGAAGATCACGTCAGCCTTCTCCGCGATCTGGGAGAGGGCGGCTTCCTTGCCCTTATCCGGGGCGGTGAACGAGTCAATGTACACCCCCAAGACCTTGACATTGGGGTTGACTGACTTGGCCCCGTTCTCGTACCCCTTGCGGAACTTAACCACCGGCGGGATCTCCTTACCGCAGACGATCCCTATTACATTGGACTTGGTCATCAAGCCCGCCAGGGCCCCAGCCAAGTAGCCGGACTGGTCCTCGGTGAACACAAGCCCCATGACATTGGGGATAGGCGGGGCATAGGCGAAGTCCACGATGGCGAACTTGATGGTGGGGTACTTCTTGGCCATGGCCGCCGTGGCATCACCGATCATGAAGCCGACGGTGATGATCACGTCGTACTTCTCTTCGGCGAATTGGCTGATGTTTTTCTCATAGTCGGTGGGGGCCAGGGTCTCGATGAAGGCTGACTTGAGCTTGAATTCATCCACAGCCCGCATCATTCCCTTGTAGGCGAACTCGTTGAATGTGCCGTCGTTCACCTTGCCAACGTCGGTCACCAAGCCAACCTTCAAGGCCGCAGGCTTGGTGGGCTCGGGGGCCTTGGTTGGTGGCACCGGGGTAGCGGTGGCAGCAACCGGTGGCTTCGTCGGCGGAACCGGGGTGGGGGTGGGACCGCAGGCGGCCAACACCATGGAAACCGCCACGACCAGGGCAATGGTGGGCCAAATTGCCTTACGCATGACTTTCCTCCTCGATTTTCAACAGATTCCAACGGTGATCCATCGGGCACTCCCGGATAACTCGCTCTTTGAAGTCCGCTCTCACCTCCCTTGGTAGGTCATCCACAGCGAAGATTGTAGCATAAATCGCAATTTATATCAAGCATAGGCGGCCAATGTGCCACAACTAGCTATCTGTTTCCGTCGCTTCGTCTTGCTTCAGCCGGACTTCTCGGTAACGCCCACCTTCCACCGCGGCTCCAACGATCCCTCTGTCCACCAGCAGGTCCATCAGGGTAGCGGCGCGATTGTAGCCGATATGTAGCTTGCGCTGCAGATACGAGGTAGAGGCACGGCCCGATTCCCGCACCAGCTTAACGGCCTGCTCAAACAGGGCATCCTCAGATTCCTCCTCAACCGGCTCGATCCAGGTGCCGCCTTCAAGGACCTCCTGGACCTGGAGTAGACGCTGCCCCCTCCAGAAGGTGACCACTGCCTCTAACTCTCGGTCAGAGACGAAC
>DYIS01000041.1 GCA_020723545.1 Ktedonobacter racemifer | reverse complement strand
GGAGCCCAACCGCGTTGGGCGGCTCACGGCCAATACGATTGGCCTGCTACCCTCTTGCAGAAACCTGGTTTCTGAACACGCGGCCCTACAACGCCACGTAGATCGGGTTGGACATCGCCTGCACCATCAGGGCCGCCGGCTCCTGGTTCAAGTCTGCCTCCGGGGGCTCGATCAGCTCGATGCGGTAATAGGTGCTTTCCCGGGGAGCTACCACGTACTCGAACCGCTGGGAGCCGTGCTCCACGAGGTCGCGCCGCTCCTCTCCCCTGGATGAGATCAGGCGGACAAGGCACCCCTCCCCGCCTTCGACTCGGGCTTCCAGCCGCAACCCTTGTCCTGCGCCCATGGTCAGGGGGTCTCCCATCATCACCGGTTGGGACGAACCGGTCGCCGTGGCCTGCAGCTCCAGCCTGGGCCCATCCACGTCCCTGGAGAGGAATACGTGGCCCTTTCGGAGGGCGTCTACGATGGCGGCGACGCTCAATTCCGAGGCGTAAACCCAGGTGGTCGGGTTGCCCAGCTCGTGGCTGTAGGGATGATCCGGGGTGCCCACCCGGTGCAGGTCACTGCCGCCCACCGCCACGACCCTCCGTCCCTGGCTCAGGAGCTCATCCCACCAGGCCAGGGACTGATGGTTGGATAGCCACCAGGGCCCCTGCCACACCTCCACGCAGTCGAAGTCGAGATCTGCCCCCAGACACCAGGGAGGCCCTCCATCCTTGGGGTGGTTGACCGAGAAAAGCCCGCCTTGGGCCCGGGCAGCAGCGGCCGCCACCTGCACCTCTTCCACCCGGCGACAACGGAAGTCCACCCACTCCTTGATGCCCCAGACGTTGGCATGGCCGTAGTAGGTGGTGACCTCCTCCCCGGGCAGGGCCAGGAATCCTGGCGAATCGTACTCGTGTAAACAAGGCAGGTGGCTCACGGTGTTGTGCTCGGTCACGGCCAGGAAATCCAACCCCCGGGCCCTGGCGTAATCGGTGAGCTCTTTCAAGCTGTTGGAGCCGTCGCTATGGTGGGTGTGGCTGTGCAGGTCGCCGCGCAGCCAGCGAGGGGAGGGAAACTTAGAGACGGCAGGCGAGAGGCTAGAAGCGGGCGTGGCCCTTCGCTGCCCTTCGAGGACGGCTTTCTTCTCGGCCGGTGAGACCTCCACGTCGACGACGACGTGGTAGTCGCAGCCAGCCTGGGAAAGCTTGTACAGGCCCAGTTGTACGTGCCACCGGCCGGGCTCGATGGGTCCTGGCAGATAGCCCGGGGTAGCGCGGCCCAGGCCCAGGTGGACCTCCTGGCGAAAGCTCCCGCTCCAACCCCGAAAGTTCCGGCAAGGAAAGCCCAGGTCGCCCGGGCTGAAGAGGCCGACGTCGATGGTGTTGCCGCCCCAGGATTCATCAGCGGGCATGGGATTGGAGTAGCCATAGCTCACCGAGATACTCTCGGCACCTGGCGGGGCTTCGAAAGGAAGATAGACGTAGTCCGCCCTGGCCTTGTCGGCCAGCGTCAGCCGGCCATGATGCTCGTAGCGCACCGCCCCCTCCTGCCACATTAAATCCAAAAGCCCCAAGCTTCCTTGGGGCTTCGGTAGACATTACGCCGAGAGCTTTCTTTTCACCTTTTCGGTGAACCTGGCGACGTCGATGATCATGCGCTCGTGAGTGCCCTCGCCGATCTTCTCCTGATCGTCAAAGGCCTCCACCTGAAAAGTGAGCTTGCGTCCCTGTACCTGGACCAGCTTGACCTTGGCGGTCACCGTCATGCCCATGGGTGTGGCCGCCAGGTGTCGGACGTTCACCCCGATGCCCACGCTGGCCAGGCCCGGCGGCAGGTGGGCGGCGGTCAGCCGGGCCGCCGTTCTCTCCATCAGCATGATCATGGCTGGCGTGGCGAAGACCCGCGAATCGCCGCTGCCCAGGTGTTTGGCGGTGTTGCCCGGGGTCACGGTGGTCTGTAGCTCAGCGGTGAGCCCAGGTTCCAGGGTGTCGGCCCTCAGGTCCCCGAGAGACTTCCGGCCCTTTGAGGTGTCGTCCATTTTTCTCAAGTCTCTTGAGCGGGGCCTAGGCCACCACTCGTTCCTCCTTAAACATGGCCTCGAAGGCGGCCCCTTCCACCGTCTCCTCTTTGATCAGCCTTTGGGCCACCGCTTCCAACGTGCTGCGATGTTGGACCAGGATGTCCTTGGCCGTGTTGTAGGCCTGATCCACGATGGAGCGCACCTCTTCGTCGATGGTTCGGGCCACGTCCTCGCTGTAGTTGCGTTGCTCGGAGATCTCCCGGCCCAGGAAGATCAACTCCTCCTTGTGCCCGAAGGTCCGGGGGCCCAGCTTGTCGCTCATGCCGTAGTCGCACACCATCTTCCGCGCGATGCGGGTGGCGCGCTCCAGGTCGTTCTCCGAGCCGGTGGTCACGTCGCCGAAGACCAGCTCCTCAGCCGCGTGGCCGGCCATCAACCCGGCCAGATCATCCATGAACTTAGCCCTGGTGAATAGGTGCCGGTCCTCGACCGGCAAGGGCATGGTATAGCCCAAGGCCATGCCACGGGAGATAATGGAGATCTTGTGCACCGGGTCACAGTTGGGGAGCATCCTCATGACCAGGGCGTGGCCGGCTTCGTGGTAGGCGATGATCTCCTTTTCCTTGTCGCTGATCACCCGGCTCTTCTTCTCCGGCCCGGCCAGGACCCGTTCCACCGCCTCCTGTACCTCGGCCCTGCCGATGGACTTCTTGTCGCGGCGGGCGGCCAGGATCGCTGCCTCATTCATGAGATTGGCCAGATCCGCGCCCGAGAAACCAGGTGTCTGCCGGGCTACCTCGTCCACGTTGACTTCAGGCTCCAGGGGCTTCCCCTTCACGTATAGCTCCAGGATGGCCCGCCGGCCCTGCAGGTCCGGACGGTCCAGCACCACCTGCCGGTCGAAGCGACCGGGCCTCAAGAGCGCCGGGTCCAGGATGTCGGGGCGGTTGGTGGCAGAGAGGACGATGATGTTGGTGTTGGTATCAAAGCCGTCCATCTCCACCAGGATCTGATTCAAGGTCTGCTCGCGCTCGTCGTGGCTGCCGCCCAGCCCGGCGCCGCGCTGCCGGCCCACGGCGTCCAACTCGTCCACGAAGATGATGCACGGCGCGTGTCGTTTGGCCTGGTCGAACAGGTCCCTCACCCGGGAGGCGCCCACCCCGACGAACATCTCCACGAACTCCGATCCGCTGATGGAGAAGAAAGGCACCCCCGCCTCCCCCGCCACCGCCCGGGCCAGGAGCGTCTTGCCCACGCCCGGAGGGCCGATGAGCAGCACGCCACGGGGTATCCGCGCGCCCAGAGCGGTGAACTTATCCGGGTATTTCAGGAACTCCACCACCTCCTGCAGTTCCTGTTTGGCCTCCTCCTCCCCGGCCACATCGGCGAAGGTCACCGGAGGCTTAGAGCTGGCGAAGAGCTTGGCCCGGCTCTTGCCGAAGGAAAGCGCCTGGTTGTTGGCCCCCTGAGCCTGCCGCAGCATGAAGAAGAACAAACCGGCCAACAGCAAGAAGGGCACGAACTGGAGCAGGAGACCGGTGATATTGGCGAATTCGTTGGGCCTCGCCACCTCAATGGAGAACTTGCGGAGCTGCTCGTCGGTGACACCGTAGTTGCGCAACATCCCAATGATATCCAGCTCGTTCAGGCGCTGGGTCTTGCGCATCACCGCCTGTTTGCCGCCCTCGATCTCCACAGTCAGGGTATCTTCCCCCAGGGTGATCTTCTTGATGCTGCCCTGCTTGGCCCACTCCGCGATCTTCTGGTAATTAACCTCTTCCGCCGGCTGCCCGCGGCCACCGCTGGCCTGCGGGAAGATATTGATCAACAGGGCGATGACCGCCACCAGGATCAACAGCCAGACGAAGCTATTTCGAAACCATCCCGAACCCACGAAACTATCCTCCGCTCACGATCCGATGCCGAAAATGGGCTGCACTATCGCAGCCCATTATCTATTATAACAAAAATGCACAAAAACACAAGGGGCTATTCTTCGTACTTCTCCGGCTTCAAGACGCCGATGAAGCCCAGGTTACGATAGATCTCGCCGTAATCCAGGCCGTAGCCGATGACGAACTTGTTGGGAATGACAAAGCCAACATAGTCCACCGGTATGTTCACACGACGATTTTCTGCCTTGTCCAAAAGGGCGCAGATGCGCAGGGAGGCCGGCTGCCGGACGATCAGGTTCTCGGTGATGTACTTCAAGGTGAGGCCAGTGTCCACGATATCCTCGACGATGAGGGCGTGCCGGCCCTCGATGCTGGCATCCAGGTCCTTCAAGATGCGCACCACGCCGCTGGTGTGGGTGCTGGCACCGTAGCTGGAGACGGCCATGAAATCCACCTCCACCGGTATGTCCATGGCGCGTATCAGGTCCATCATGAACATGGCCGCCCCTTTCAATACGCCGATCAAGACCGGCCGCTTGCCAGCGTAGTCGGCGCTTATCTGCCGGCCCAATTCCACGATGCGGGCCTGAATGGCCTCCGAGGTGATCAGGACCTCTCGCACGTCCTCTAGCATCCGTTTCCCCTTCCAAACCAAATAACGGCCTAGCCGACCTTCGTGAACTCCAGGTGCAAGGCCCTCCGCGTACCCTCCGAGGGCTTTACCCGCCCATCCGCCCGCCAACCGCCCACCCAGATGATCTGTCGAGGGTTGGCGATCACCGGGATATAGTCCCTCAGTTCCCGGGGGACCTTGGCGTCCACCAGATAGTCCTGGAGCTTTTTTGTCCCTTTCATCCCCAGGGGTTGAAAGCGGTCGCCGGGCCTCCGGCGCCGGAGGACCAGCCGGTCACCGGTGAGAGCGTAATCAAAGCGGGCCAGAAGCCTCTCCTGGCCTCTCTCCAATGCCGCCAGGGCCTTGGCCTCCCCCGCCTCCTGGACCCGGGCCACCAGTTGCCACGGCGAATCGGGCAACCTGGTGATCCCCGGGCAGGAAATGGCCACCTCCTCCGCGAACAACAGCGGAAAATCTGCCCGCTGGCGCTGGCGGCGGGTCCAATAGCCCTCCACTGCCTCCTTGTGCCCGAGGACGAAGTCCTCGTGCCCCACCGTCAGCCTGATGGAGTGAGGCAGGACGATGGTTGTCCCCGGCGGCCTGGCGCGGATGGCCTCCAACGCCGCGGCCACGTGGCCCCAGCCGAAGTCCTGCCAGCCGGGCCAGAGCCGGGCCAGGACCAGGCGCAGGAGATGCCCTTGCAAGCTGGGGTGAAGGCGTCCCCACTCGTGGCGGCTGAAGCACAACAGGCCATCGGCTTCCTGGATGATCCTCGGCCAGGCCTCCTGGGCCAGCTTGGACAAATAACCGTGATCCAGGGCCAGGGAGCGCGCGGCGCGCAGCAGCGTTTGACGAAGATTAGGGTTATAGGCCTCCAGCGCGGGGATCAGTTGCCAGCGCACGCGATTGCGCAGGTATCGGAGGTCCAGATTGGAGCGGTCCAAACGCGGCGAGAGACCCTGTTGTGCGCAGTATTCCAGCGTCTCTTGCCGGGTAACGTCCAGGAGCGGCCGGGCCAGGCGAACGTCGAGCCGCTCACCGGCATCGCGATCAATGACGGTGAGCTCCTGTACCGGCGTCATGCCTCGCAGGCCGGCCATGCCCGCTCCTCTCAGCCAGTGGATCAGGATGGTCTCCACCTGGTCATCGGCGGTGTGCCCCACCGCCACCACTTGGGCACCCAGGGACCGGGCCAGCCGGGCAAAGAAGGCATACCGGACCTCCCGGGCCGCGTCTTCCAGCGACAGCTTGTGTCTCTTCCGGTAGGCGGCCACGTCGCAGCGTCCGACGGTGCAGGGCACCCCGCAACGGGCGGCGACCTGGGCGGCCAGGGCGGCGTCGGCCTCCGCCTCCTGGCCCCGGAGGCCGTGGTTCAGGTGGGCCACCTGCAACTTCAGGCCCAGTTCCCGGCTGAGGCCATGAAGGACCATCAGCAGGCATAGCGAGTCAGGCCCGCCGGAGACCCCCACCAGCACCGTTTCCGAGGGCTGAAAGATGCCGTTCTCAGTGATGGTATTTCGCACCTTAGCCGAGAGAGACGGAACGCCCATGCCAGTCCCATTATAACAAAAAGTGGCCAACCCGGGTAACCCTCGGAGTTGCCACTCGTTGCGCCGAAGGAGGCTCAGTGAAATCTGCCAATTGGTGGCGGCGACAGGATTCGGACCTGTGACCTAACGATTATGAGCCGTCCGCTCTACCACTGAGCTACGCCGCCACCGGCGAGATGCCCAACATATGCCAAACCTCCTAGAGCGTGCCATTAGCATCGGGGCATTAGCATCGGCCTCCGAGCGAGTGTCTGGCATTCACAGGAGGTTTTCCGTTGGGTCAAAATTTGGTAGCGGGGGTTGGATTCGAACCAACGACCTTCGGGTTATGAGCCCGACGAGCTTCCACTGCTCCACCCCGCGTCAGCGCCAAGGATTATACATCAACGGCCCGACAAAGTCAAGGCCTTTGCCGGGGAGCAAAGAAGAGGCGCCACCATCTGGTCCACCGCGGTTCCGGGGAGGAGGCAGGGTTCGTTTCGTAGGTCGGCGAAGGCCTCGGTGTATCAGCCGGCGATGGTGTTAGCGGCTTCGTCACCGGCACCGGCAGGAGAACCGTTTCCCCCGGTTTCGCCAGCAACAGCTCCTCCCGCGCCACCTTTTCCACGTAGGCGTCGGAGCTCATGTACGCGACCAGTTCTTTGAGTTCCTTGTTCTGGTCTTCCAGTGCCTTGATCTCTTGTTTGACGGCCAGAGCCCGCTGCTCCAAACGATAGTTCTCCAGCGCCCGGCCCAGGAAGGCCAGCAGGATGTACACGGCGATGGTGGTTACCAGGACTGCGGCCAGTTGCCCGGTCAAGGAGGATATTTGCCAGCGCCCCAGTTTCAAGCCAGCACCTCGTTGCAGGGATCCCACGCACAAGTATACAACGCTGCACCATACGGCGCAAGTTTCAAGAGGCCAGCCTCGGCTGGCCCTTGAGCCTGGAGAGCAAAGCCGGAAACGAAACGGTATTGATTACACTGGCCGGCTCCGCCCAACCGCGGCGAGCCATGGCCAGCCCGAAGCCGATGGCCTCCAGCGACTCCACACGGTGGGAGTCGGTGCTGATGGCCAACATCGCCCCGGCGGCCACCGCCTGGCGCACATGCACGTCGTCCAGGTCCAGCCGGTTGGGCATGGAATTGATCTCCAGGGCAGTGCCGGTGGCCACCGCCTCCCTCAAGATCGCTGCGAAATCCAGGTCGTAGGGCTCACGCTCGCCCAGGATCACGCCGGTGGGATGGCCGATGATGTCCACGTGGGGGTTGCGCATGGCTGCCAGGACCCGGCCCGTGATCCTGTCCCTCTCCTGCCGCAAGCCGGAGTGCACCGAGGCCACCACCAGGTCCAGCTTTGCCAGGACGTCATCGGGCAGGTCCAGCGTGCCGTCCGCCTTGACCTCCACCTCCACGCCGGACAGCACCCGGAAAGGGGCCAGTTCCCGGTTGACCTCCTCTATTTCGGCCTGGCGCTCTCGCAGCCGGTCCACGGTAAGACCCCGGGCGATGCCCAGGGACTTGGTGTGGTCGGTGACGGCGATGTACTCGTATCCCCGGGCCTTGGCCGCCTGGGCCATCTCCCGGATGTTGCTCACGCCATCGCTCCAGGTTGAATGGACGTGCAGGTCGCCCTTCAGGTCAACGGATTGGACCAGCCGGGGCAGCCGTCGCTCCCTGGCCGCTTCCACCTCGCCGGCATCTTCCCGCAGCTCCGGAGGGATGTAATCCAGTTCCAGGGTCAGATAGACATCCTCCTCCTCAGGGCAGAGGATCATGCCGCCGTCGGGCCTGGTGAAGCCGTACTCGCTCAGGCTGAGGCCCTGATCCAGGGCCAGCTCCCTCAGGTGCACGTTGTGGTCCTTGCTGCCGGTGAAATGCTGCAACAGCGAGCCGTAGCGGGTTTCCTCCAACACCATCAGGTCGATCTGAAGGCCGTCCTCCAGGAGCACGGTGCTCTTGGTGTCGCCCTGGGACACCACTTCGGCCACCTCCGGGAGTCGGGCGAAGAAGCGGACCACTGCCTGCGGCTCGCGCGAAACAGCCAGGACGTCGATGTCGCCAACGGTAGGTTTGCAACGGCGCAGGCTTCCCGCCGTGCTCAGGCGCAGAACCTGGGGACAACCCCGGAGACCAGCTAAGAGGGCCTGGGCCACCGGCAGAGCGATGCCCAGCGGTATGCGCTCTGACCGGCGATGCAACATCTCGATGCCCTGGAGGATCTTCTCCTCCGACCTCTCGCCCATCCCCGGCAAGCCCCGGAGCTTGCCCTCTTTGGCCGCCCGCTCCACCTCGGCGACGCTGGTGATGCCCAACCGTTGGTACAACAGCCAGGCGGTCTTGGGGCCCACGCCGGGTATTGCGCGCAGAGAAAGCACACCCGGAGGCATCTCCTCGTGGAGCTGATCATGCAGGACCACCCGGCCGGTGGTGAGGTACTCCTGGATCTTGGAGGCGATGCTCTCACCGATGCCAGGCACCTCCCGCAACCGCCCTTGTTGCCAGAGAACGGCGACGTCCTGGGTGGCATGCTCGATGTTATCGGCCGCCTTGCGATAGGCGATGATCTTGTAGATGGTGTCGCCTTTCATCTCCAACATGTCGGCCAGCTCGCGGAAGATGGAGGCGAGTTCCTTATTACTGGATCGGCCCATCTCGTCGCTCCAGACCCTGCAGCGCCGCGGTCACGTCGCCAAAACGCCGGAACGGATGAAACGGCAAGCCCCTCTGCTCCAGATAGCTCGCCAACAGTCCCTTGGCGAAGACCAGGTCGGCGGCCTCGGCACCGCAGCGGTCGGAAAGCCCATCGCCCACGTAGATCGCCCGCCCGCCCGGCGGTCGAAGCTCCTCCACCAGGAGCCGTTTGCAGTTGCCGAAGGTGCAGCAACCCGGGTTGGGCCGGGAGAAGCTGAGCGCGATGTGGCAGCCCTGGAAAGACAGATGATTGGCGTAATACGGAATGTCCGAGAGCCCGTGTTTCTCCAGAAGCCGTCGGATGTAAAAGTCAAAGCCGTCGCTGACTATGCGCAGGTCATAGTCCTGCCCGTGGCAGAAGGCCACGAAATCCCGGAAGTCGGGGTCCAGCGGCACCTGCGCTGCCAGTTGGGCCAGGTCGCTCTCGGTGGCGTGCACCAGCGCCCATTGTCGGCAGCAACGCTCTTCGGTGGTGATCTCGAAACGCCGCCAGGCCTCGTTCACCGGAATCCAGGCGTCGCCGGCGTAATGGTTCAGGATAACGTGTTGCACGTCTTGGGCCGTCACCGTGCCGTCGAAGTCGCAGAAGACCACTGGCTTCACTGGGCCTTCTCCAGGGGGGCATAGGCCAGCGAGAGCCGCTTCAGCCCCAGGCCGGCGAAGGCCACGGTGACCTCCACATCGTCCCTCACCGCCTTGACCTCCACCACGACCCCTTCGCCAAACATGCCGTGCCGCACCCTGTCGCCAACCTTAAACCCGCTGGCCGCCACCGCCGATGTCGCAGGCTGCAGCGACCGGGGCCCGGAAGGGGTGCCCCAGCCCCGGGCGCCGTTGGCAAAGACCCCCAGGGGCTTCTGGACCAGATGCCTGGGCACATCCGCCAGAAAGCGCGAAGGCTCCCGGCTGATGCTCTGGCCGAAGATCGTCCGCCGGAAGCAGTAGACCAGGTACAGCCGGTGCATGGCCCGGGTGATGCCCACGTAGCAAAGCCTTCTCTCCTCTTCCAGCTCGGCCGGGTTTTCCTCCCCATTGTCCAAAGAGCGCGAGTGGGGCAACAGTCCCTCCTCCATCCCCACGATGAAGACCACCGGGAACTCCAATCCCTTGGCAGAGTGCAGCGTCAGAAGGGTGACCGCCTCGGCCTTCTCTTGGTAATTGTCCACGTCGGAGACCAGTGCCACCTCCTCCAGGAAACCAGGGAGTCCCAGGCCCGGGTTGCGCTCGTCGTACTGCTTGGCCACTGAGCGCAGCTCCTGGATGTTCTCCCAGCGCTCCCTGCCCTCCTCGGTGCCGTCCTGGACGTAGTGGGCGTACCCGGTCCTATCCAGCACCTGGTCCAGGATGTCCACCACAAAGGGGCGGTCGTGCATGGACCTCAACTGGTCCAGCAGCGTCAGGAATTCCAGGAGCGGCCCTCGCGCGCGAGGGCTAAAGGGTGGTGCTTCGCGGCCGGCGGCATCGCTCTCCGTCGCCTCTGCCCCCTCCTGTTGTATGGGCGGGCCCTGTGCCCGCCCAATGGCCATGAGTTGCAGGGCGGTGTAGATGGGCAACCGCCTCTCCCCTGCCCATCGCTCCAGCTCGGCCATGGTTCGCTGGCCCACGCCGCGGCCAGGCACGTTGATGATGCGCCCAAGGCTCACGTCGTCATAAGGGTCATGTACCAGCCGGAGATAGGCCATGACGTCCTTGACCTCGCGGCGCTCGTAGAAGCGGGTGGCACCCACCAGGCGATACGGGAGGCCGGCACGCACGAAAGCGTCCTCCAGGGCCCGGCTCTGGGCATTAGTGCGGTACATCACAGCGAAATTGCGCAGTTGATATTGCTCCACGGCGACCAGCCCACCGATCTCGTTGACCACATACTGGGCCTCCTCCTGCTCGTTGTAGACCTCGAAGATCGTGACCGGCAGGCCCGGCGGGTTCTCGGTCCACAGCCTTTTCTCCTTGCGCTGACGGTTTGGGGTGATGACTGCATGGGCCACGTCCAGGATGGTCTGCGTGGAGCGGTAGTTCTGTTCCAGGAGCACGATCTTGGCCTCGGGATAATCCCGCTCGAAGTTCAGGATGTTGCGTATGTCGGCCCGGCGGAAGGCATAGATGGATTGGTCCGGGTCGCCCACCACGCAGACGTTCCGGTGCACGCCCCCCAGGAGACTCACCAACTCGTACTGGACCGCATTGGTGTCCTGGAACTCGTCCACCAGGATGTGCGCGTAGCGGTTCTGGTATTTCCGCAGCACCTCGGCGTGCTCCCGGAAGAGGCGAACTACATAAAACAAAAGGTCATCGAAATCCAGGGCCTTGTTGTTCCACAACAACTCCTGGTACCGGCGGTAGACCCGCAGGACGATCTCCTGCCAGTAGGTGGTCGGGAAGTACTCTCCCGGTGCCAAGAGCTCGCTCTTGGCCGCCTCGATGGCGTCTTTCAGCGCACGAGGGGGATATTGTTTCTCCTCCAGGTTCAGCTCTTTCAACACCTTTCTGACGACGGCGATCTGGTCCCCCTCATCGTAGATGACGAAATGGGGGTCTTGTCCCAGATGGCCGATCTCCTTGCGCAGGATCTGAGCGCAGAGGGCGTGAAACGTGCCGATGGTGAGCTGTTGGAGTCGATCCCCCACCAACTGGTACAGCCGCTCTTTCATCTCCCGGGCGGCCTTGTTGGTGAAGGTCACAGCCATGACGTTGTATGGGCTTATCCCGCATTCACAGGTCAGGTAGGCCACCCGGTGGGCGATGACCCGGGTCTTGCCCGAGCCGGGGCCAGCCAGGATGAGCAGGGGGCCACTCGGGGCCTGGGCGGCCTCGCGCTGGGCGGGGTTCAGGTTGGTCAGGACGTTCATGCCTCCTCCACAAGCGGTTAGATTATATCACCATTGCCCGGCACTGCCAAATCGAGCTTCGTTGAATGGCCCCGGAGGATGTGGTATAATCCCCGCCAGAGAATGAGCCCGGAGGTCAAACCTGGAATCGAGCGCCGTGGCGGATAGGGTCCTGCAGATCGCCATCGACAAGAAGGGCAGCGACATCCTGCTCCTGGACCTCCGGAAAGTGACCACCATTGCCGATTATTTCGTCATCTGTACCGGCGCCACCGGGTGGCAGATACGAGCCATAAGCCAAGCGGTGATGGAGGATCTGGAACACCTGGGGATAGCACCGTTGCACGACGAGGGCTTGGCCGACTCGGGATGGATCTTGCTGGACTATGGAGACGTGGTGGTGCACGTCTTCACCCCGGCGGAACGCGACTATTATCGCCTGGAGAAGGCCTGGAGCGAGGCACTGCCGGTGGTGCGGGTCCAGTAGAGCCTGATCTTTTAACTAGCAAAGAAGGTGGCATTATGCAGAACAGCAACAAGTGGAGCATCTTCTTCTGGGGTATAGTGGCCGGCAGCCTGGGGGGGCTGATCCTGGGCTCGGCGCTCACCTTCTGGCTGGGTGGCCCCAGCGCCAACCTCTTGCGCCGGGTTTTCCGGTCGCTCTTCGGCCAGCGAGAGGGCATCGATTTCAAACTGTTGCTACAATAGGGGTCCTGCCGCTCTTGATCGACAAGAAAAGCGAAGGCCTGGGGCATACCCTTGCCTTCGCTTTGCTATCTCTGCTCCCCCTCTCTGCTTTAGGTAGGGAGATTCCCTCCAGCGCGCCATAACGGCTTGGGCTGCTTTACGATTGGGGTGCCGAAACCGGTCACAAAAATGGACTGCTCCCCAAAAACCGCAGGAACACATCTGGGGTCCCCAAGGGACCGGAGGTCCCTTGGGGTGTCGTCAGCAGCCCATGGCGTATCATTGGGGTGAGAGATGGGATTCGAACCCACGATCTCCAGGGCCACAACCTGGCGCCTTAAGCCGCTCGGCTACTCTCACCGTTGTCACCGCTTTAGTATACCCCACCGGGCCATTCGTGTCAATCACCAGCCTCCAGGTTCACCTGGCCAGGGCCAGCACGTGTTGCCCCTCCATCCCACGGTTCGGCTGAGAGGGTTACTTCCACCGCCTGGACGCCGTTGACCCGCTGGGCGCTACGCCGGACCTGCTCCACCAGATAACTGGCCAGGGGGCAGTCGGGCGTGGTCAGGACCATGCGCACGGCCACCCGCCCGTTCTCCACCGCCACGTCCTTGATGAGCCCCAGGTCCACCACGTTGATGCCGACCTCCGGGTCAATGACATCCCGCAGGGCCTGGCGAATCCGTGCCTCCAGCCCGTTCTCTTTCGGCCGCGGCGCTGTCTCCGCCGAAACCAACGCGGAAGGCG
>DYIS01000040.1 GCA_020723545.1 Ktedonobacter racemifer | reverse complement strand
ATCCGCGACCGGTACGACTCATCAGTCGCGTGGGGCCACAATTGACGTGGCGTTGGAGCCCACCTCCGGATCGAGACCGTTCACCTGAGGGTTTGACCCCCGGGTGAACGGGAGTGCCATTGGCAGACGAGCGGCTACCGCGAAACCTGCTGACCTTCCCTGCGTATTATAATGCGAGGATTTGCTCGCTGGTCCCAGCCTTCATCTTTGGATCTTGAGGAGGATGACACCGTGGATGACCGACAAGGGTGCCTGGCCGGGCTTCTGGAGATGCTCTTCGTCACGGCGATCTTTGACTGGCTGGAGGAGCGCTTCGGCTTCGGCCGCGGCTGCTCTTGCACCGGGTGCGGTTGTGGCATTCTCATCTTGATCGTCTTCATCATCGTCATGTGCCAGATCGCCTTCGGCACCAACTGGTTCAAAATATTCGGTTTCTAACACGGGACGCTGTCACGGCCGTAATGGCCTACACCACCCGCAGCCGGTCCGTTTCCACCAGCCTTGACGTGGCCCTTGACGGCGGCACCCTTTCGGGGGTATAATCCCCCAAATCCCGCCAGAGGGGCCCTGCTTTGAAACGTCTGCTCATTACGTTGATCGCTGCGACAGCGTTGGCCGGCTGCTTGGCCACCCCGGAACCCACGGCCACCCCCATCCCCACCTGGACGCCCCTGCCCACGTTCACTCCCACGGCGATACCAACTCCGATGACTGCGCCATCTCCCACGGCCACATCGACGGCACCGCCGACCCCGACGCCCCGCCCCCTGGACTCGAAGCTCCTGGAGCTTTTGAGTGGCTTCTCCGTGCCCATCAAGGGTGCCCGCCTCCCCACCTCCGACGGGGTCCTGCCTAATGCCCCCCGTCCCTACCGCTACGGGCTCCACGAGGGCATAGACTTCTTCAGCGGGGATTCCGGGGTCCCGGTGGTCATGGGCACCGAGGTGGTGGCGGCCAAGGACGGCACGGTGATCCGGGCTGACATGGACTATCAGGAGCCGACCAAGGCCCAGATGGACCAGTACCTAGCTATTGCCAGGGAGAAGGGCTTCACCCCGCCGGACATCCTGGACAAGCTCCGGGGCCGACAGGTGTGGATCAGGCACGAGAAGGACGTCGTCACCCGCTACGTGCACCTGAGCGGCATCGCCTCCGGCATCACCGTGGGGGTGGCGGTGAAGAAAGGTCAGCTTATCGCCTATGTGGGGAACTCCGGCACGCCGGAGGCTGCCGAGGGTACTTCTGACGGGCCGCACCTGCACTTTGAGATCCGCATCGGGGATACCTATGCCGGCCAGGGGCTCACCATGCTGGAGACCCGTCGCCTGTACGAGAAGATCTTCGCCAATGAAAGATAGGGGATAAGGGGTAGGGGATATTTGCGCTATGCTCTGTCCGGTAGCTCCAAGAGATAGTGACCGTAGGCGTTGATCACCGTGGTCTGGCCCAGGCGCGTGATGCGCTGGCCCCTCTGGTACGACAGGTGGCTGTGGCCGTGGAGCAGGTAGCTCGGCCGATGCCGCCGGATGAGCCCGTTGAAGCTCTCAAACCCCTGGTGGCACAGGTCCTCGGCGTCGTGGCAGCCCCGGGGGGGCGCATGGGTGACCACGATGTCCAACCCCCCATGCAGCCACACCAGCGGCGTTAGTCTCCAGGTCTTCAGCCGCATCTGCCACTCCTGGTACTGGCACTCCTTGCCATTGTACCAGTGGGAGCCTTCCAGCCCGGCGATCCTCCACCCACGGAAATCCACCAGCCTCCCATCTAGATCTTCACCGCCCTCCGGCGGCTCCTGGGCATAGCTCTCGTCGTGATTGCCGCACACATAGTACACCGGCACGTTGAAGGCAGAGCTGAGGAACGAGAGGTAGCTGGCCTGCAGGTCACCGCAGGACAGCACCAGGTCAATCCGCGGCCACTGTTCGCGCTGGAAGTGGTCGTACAGGATAGATTCTTGAACGTCGCTCATCACCAGGATTCTCATAGGACATCCAGCCCTGGGGGCTCGTTGGCAGCAGATTTCTCCCGGCGATGACGCTGGATGGGCCTCCGGAGCCGGCGCAGCCTCCTCCCAATGCGTCTCAGCATCACTCGTACCGAGCCGCCCCCAAAGCGGGCGGCGAAGTCCCGGGCCGCCCGCTCCGGCCCCAGGTCTCGGCCAGCCTGCTGGGCCAGGAAATAGCGGTGGTCCATGATCCAAACGTAGAGGTCGGCCTCGGTGCGGTTGGGAAAGGCCCCCAAGATTTGATGCTCCCGGATCACGTTGACCACCGGCAGGTAGACGTTCTCGTACCAACTGGCCACAGCCTTGTCCTGGGACAGGGGCGAGCTTTGCTCGGTCTCCAGGTAGTACTTGTGCACCATAATATGGTCCCAGAGCTTATCGTACATGCCCGGGATGCTGAAACGGATCTCCTCTCCGGGGTAGAGTCGGTCGAAGTTGGTGCGCTCCAGGAACTCGGCGTATTCCCCTTGGGCCTCCAGGTCCTCCGGCCGCATGTCGGCGGTCATGGGCAACCGGGTAACGCACTCGATGACCTCGGCGTCGATGAAAGCCACACCCTGTTCCCGGGCTACGGACACCCGATGGTTGCCGTCCCGGACGAAATAGGCCTCGCCCACCTTGTAGAGCTGCACTGGGGGCAGCTCTTGGTGATGGTAGTAGGCCATGTCGATGCGTTTCCAACGTTCCTTGACGTGCCAGCGCAGGGGAAGGAAGGCCCGGTCGAAATCCATGTAGCGGCCCACACTGCCGATGATCTTATCCACCGGGACCGTTTGGAGCCCGCGGTAGCTTTGGCCGCTAAGTCTCAGCGTATCGGTGACCTGGTCAAAGGACAGGAGGTAGCGGGATTTGCCGGTGATGACGGTGAAGATCTCGCGCCAGAAGGCC
The DNA here is from genome assembly GCA_020723545.1 of Ktedonobacter racemifer. Classification (GTDB taxonomy): domain Bacteria; phylum Chloroflexota; class DTOL01; order DTOL01; family JACQYG01; genus JACQYG01. The sequence continues at coordinate 10,248 of DYIS01000040.1, read as the reverse complement.
TTGGTGAAGGCCCGGTTGAAATCTGATTCCGCTTTGAAACGGGCCAGATCCATCGTTGTGGTTCACCTCGCAACATCGTAGGGACAAAGTCCGCAGGCAATTGTACCATTGGTAACGGCAGGGTGCAAGGTCGTGACGACGTTCGCTTCTTTACCAGTAAAGAAATTGCACGAGAATCCGACAAGGGGTAGTTCTTAGGCGGCGAGGCCCCGGGCTGACGTGGGCCTAACCTCGGAACCCGTATCCAACGTTGTAACCTCATGGCTTGGCTGCGGGGGGCTGATAGTCGACAGTCGTTGTACGCTCTCCGGTTGCTTGAAGGCTTTCCCGGTCGGGTTTCAGCAGGCCCGACCAAGCCAGCCACATCTCTCGCCCAAGAAGCTCACCAATCAGAAAACGGGCACCACCAAAGGCCACATTGCGAAAAGGGACAAGAAGCGATATAATCCTCGCAGAGTAAGATTCGGGGCTCCACGGAAGCCGTCACCTTCTGACGAGCCCCGCTCCGGTTTCCTGCCATATCCAGGAAGGCCGGCCTATGCCTGTCCCCCCACAAGAGCCGCCCTTTCTGCAAGAGGTACCAGGGCGGCTTCATGTTTGACGGAAGGGCGTACGACCCTTCGGGTATGGAGGCGAAGCGCTGTGAGGGAAAGCGAGAAGCAGTTTCCATGGAATCCATTTCTACGCCAACGTATAGCAGCACGCTCTCGGGTAAGGGCGCCCTGCTCGAGGAAACGCTGGCCGTGCTGCGCCAGATCGATTATGGTCATAACCCTGACGAAGTTAAGGCGATGGTTGGATGACGACCTGCTGGACAAGATGACCCTGAGCACCAGGGAGTCAGTGTGGAAACATATCCATGTGCGATATCTGAACGATGTGAATCACGCCCGCACATTGGCTCGCCTGGTCACACACGCCCCGGACCAGCAGACAGGAAGGCTGGTGCTGTTTTATGAATTGTGCCGGTCGTTGCCCATTGTCTGTGGCACGACGATCCGGTGCGTCTATCCTCGCTACGTTGCTGGTTACAGCACTATCGCCAAATCAGACATCCAGCGCTACTTCGATGACATTGTTGGGGAGCATCCAGAGTTGAAGGAGTGGTCTTCCCAGACCCGGGAGAAGGTGGTCAGTAACATCCTCACCATCTCGCGCGACTTCGGCCTACTGAAGGGGGCGCAACGCAAGCACTTCTCCCGTCTATACGTGCCATTACCTGCCTTTGTCTATATCCTCTACCGGCTCGCTGGGGACGGACTGATAACTTCTCAAGAGCTCCTTGGCGTTGAAGACTGGCGGCTCTTTTTCCTTGAACAGGCTGATGTAGTGACCCTCCTCGACGGAGCAACGGCGGCTGGTCACTGTACTTTCAAGCACCAGGGCGACGTCTACAGCCTGGAACTGCACTACCCATCTTTGGAGGCGTGCGTTGAGGCCCTTACCGGAGAAGTTTGAGGAACTGGAAGTCCTGTTGCTGCACCACCGGGGGACGCTGGCTCAGAACACCGGGGTGCCTTTCGTCCGGCTGGTCTACCGGCCCGAGGAAGAGGTCAAGTGCAGTCACCAGCGCGAGCTTCTCGCTCGCGCCCTGCAACAGAAGGGGACCACGGTGGAGACGGTCAGCTGCCGTGGGATCATCTTTGCCCACTATGAGCAGCGTGGCCAGCTCGATCAACTCTTCGAGTTGGAAGGGGCCGAGGGGGATCGCTTGAGCGCCAGTATTGCCAGGCACGCCTGTCGAGAGCTCACAGACCAACTATTGGCTGCCACCGGGCGGCTGAAGGGCAACGGGGTGATCTTTCTGGTTGACGCCGCTTTCATCTACCCCTATCTCTACCTGGCTCCCGTTTTGGATGACTGCACCAACCACATTGCACCACCGCTGGCGCCGGTCAACTTCTACCCGGGCGAAGCGGACGTAGACGGTCGGCTGCTCTTCCTCGGCGTGCGGCCAAGTGAATATTACCGGACAAGGGATTTGATTTAGCTGCTGAGTGCACAGAGGCACAGAGACGAAGCGGGAGGGATACGACCTTGGATCAACCTACAGACCCACTCAGGGATGATGCGATCGAAGCGCTGCGTCAGCGGTTGGGTAGACTCGACCGGCGTCAAATCGCGGCCTGGCAACACATGAGCCCCGCCCGCCGGCTGGAGCTGGCATTTCAGGCCTACCAGTTCGCTCTCGATGTCGTGCGCCTGACTGAGCGACGAGACCATCCCGGCCTGCGACCCAACGAACTGGCCTGGCGGGTCACACGACGCATGCAAGGGAATCCCAGGCTGGGCAGGTGAGACGATGGAACCGGTGAGAGACTACGAACTGAAAGCCTTCTTCGCCTACGCGATCGAAGTGCTGGAACGCCTTGGCGTCCCCTACATGGTCGTAGGTGGCTTTGCAGCCATTCTCCATGGCGAGCCGCGACTGACCATTGATGTGGACATTGTGGTGGACATGAAGCCGGAGCATATCGGGCCATTCGTGGCGGCCTTCCCTATCCCTGACTACTACGTCAGCGAAGAGGGCATCCGCGATTCCCTTCAACGGCGCTATCCCTTCAATGTCATCCAGCCAGCGACCGGAGCTAAGGTAGACCTGATCCCTCTGCCTCGTGATCTATGCACCAGGGCAGCATTCCAGCGCCGTCAACGCCTGGCGTACGATGAAGCTGGTCACTCAGCAACTTTCATCACGCCCGAAGACATCATCCTGGCGAAACTGATTGCCTTCCGGGAGACTGAATCAGACAAGCACCTGCGTGATGCCCGGGGCGTGCTGGTGATGCAATGGGAGAAGCTGGATCTGGAAGCTATCCGTCGCGGTGCCCGGGCAGCCAGGGTATTGGGACGGTTTGAGGAACTCTTAGAGGCAGCACGACGGGAGATTGAGGAGTAGGCGTCATGTCGACTAAAGTCCAGATGGGGACTTTCAACGTAGGCAAGAGGGGTTGGCGACAAGACCAATGGGACCTCTGAAGCCCTGAGTTTTTATTCGCCAATTTTCTACACTTCACACAAGCATCCTGTGAAAATTACTTGAATCTGCTCTGTTGCGAATATCAGGAAAATATGGTAAATTTATGGGCATGAACCGACGAGAAAGCCAATACGTGAAAGTTGCCCGAATTGCATATCGATTGACGCAGCGGACCCTGCCCCGGTATTCGCATGCCAAAAGCCCGCATCATTTTACTTTGCCGCAGTTGGCGGCCTGCGTGTTGTTGATGTTCTATCTGGACCTCAGTTACCGTGACCTGGAGGAGTGGTTGTTGGCTACGGACATGGTTTGTCGGGTTTTGGAACTGCCGCGAGTTCCTGACCACACAACGCTGCAACGGACGTACAAGAAACTGCGCAAGCTGGACTTTGAGCGGATGAAGAACCAACTCCTGGAAGAGAACGGTGTGGAAGAGGCAGCCATTGCTTCCGACAGCACAGGCTTTTCGCCGGGTCAAGCCAGTTTGTACTACCAGACCCGCAGCGGTCGGTGATATCGGGAATGGGTCAAGGGCACTTATGCGGTTGGGACGGCCTCGCAGTTCATTCTGGCCTGGGCGATGTTGGCGGATGCCGGTTTTGACGGAAAATCGGTGCGGGAAGGTGACTTGATCCCACCCATCCGCCGACGCGGAAAACTGCTTGCGCCTTCTCGCAAAGCCAGGGCAGACCTGGTAGCGGCAGCCCGGCTGGACGGCTTGTATGGTCAACGCTGGAAGACAGAAACAGTGAATTCGGTCATCAAACGCAAGTTCGGTGACACAATCCGTTCCCGCAAGCGCAGCCTGCAGAACCGTGAGCCGATCGTCAAAGGCTTGGTCTATAACATCCATCGCTAACTGCCCCTCACTCTATGACTTATCTTTGCAACAGAGCAGTTTCCCATCTAAATCCTTAAACTGCTCGCGGTTCACTGTTAGCCCTGACTTCTTGACCTAGCCCACTGGAATGAGCACCTCCCTGCTGAATTTGGCCGCCCGTATTCTACCGGCTTGGGACAGCCTCGTTAACACCAAGGTTAGTCTGCCGGTGAGGTGAGCGACCTGTTGCAGGGTGGCGAATTCGGGAAGGGACGTGGTCAGGGGTAACTTCTGGGGCTAGGCCGAGATGGCTGGGGAACGAGGATTCGAACCTCGGCGTGCAGATCCAGAGTCTGCTGTCCTACCACTAGACGATTCCCCAGCGCAGCGATATCCTAGCACAAATCCTTCTATTACGCAAGAGACCAGACGAGGGCTTGACAAGAGGGCCGAAGTCGGATAATATATAAATGCTTCTTTATAGATTCTCTGCCATTCGCCAGGGGGTCAAGCCCCCGCCAAACCGGTTGCCGAGGTGCAGGTGGAGTAGGGGCCGTGGCCACGTTTACCCGGGTGAACGCATCGAGCGGTATATTGAAAGAGATCAAAGTAGACCTGGACAGCGCCCTGGACCTCCGGGAGCTGCGGACGGCCCTGAAGGCCCTGGGCGACGTGGAGCGCTTGCGCATCGTCCAGCTCCTGGCGGGCTACCAGGAGATCAGCGTGTCACACCTCACCCAGGCCCTGCGCATCAGCCAACCACTGGCTTCCTGGCACCTGCGCATCCTCCGCAAGGCCGGCATCATCTCTCGGCGCAAAGAGGGGCGCCAGGCCTACTGTTCCTTGAACCGCCGCAAACTGGCCCAGTGCCAGGAAGCCCTGGCGGAGCTGGTGGGCAGACGAGACGCGAGAATGGCGCGGCAAGATAACATGGAATAGATGGATTTCAACTTTTGAGAAAGGAGCTTTTTGGAATTGAGCAGGGTCAAAGAAGAGCGAACGCCGGGCAAGGTCAGGGTGGCAATCGTTGGGGTAGGCAACTGTGCCTCCTCCCTGGTACAGGGCGTGTATTATTACCGGAACGCCCAAGAGGACGACTTCGTGCCCGGCTTGATGCACGTGAACCTGGGGGGCTACCACATCCGGGACATCGAGTTTTCCGCTGCCTTCGACATCGATGTGAACAAGGTGGGAAAGGACCTCTCGGAGGCCATCTATACTTCGCCCAACAATACCTACCAGTTCTGCCAGGTCCCGACCCTGGGGGTCAGGGTGGAGCGGGGCATGACCCATGATGGGTTGGGCCAATACCTTTCCCAGATCATCAAGAAGGCACCAGGCGCCACCGCCGACATCGTGCACATCCTCAAAGAGACCAAGACCGACGTGGTGGTGAGCTTCCTGCCGGTGGGCAGCGAGATGGCCACCAAGTGGTACGTGGAGCAGATCCTGGATGCCGGGTGTGCCTTCGTCAACTGCATCCCGGTGTTCATCGCCCGGGAGGAATACTGGCAAAAGCGTTTCCAGGAGCGGGCGTTGCCCATCATCGGCGACGACATCAAGTCTCAGGTGGGGGCCACCATCACCCACCGGGTGCTGACCCGGCTCTTCCGGGACCGGGGCGTGAAGCTGGAGCGCACCTACCAGCTCAACTTCGGCGGCAACACTGACTTCTACAACATGCTGGAGCGCTCCCGCCTGGAATCCAAGAAGATCTCCAAGACCAACGCCGTGACCAGCCAGCTCGACTACGACCTAGGGGCCGATAACGTCCACGTGGGGCCCAGCGACTACGTGCCCTGGCTCACCGACCGCAAATGGTGCTACATCCGCATGGAGGGGCGCACCTTCGGCGACGTGCCCCTTAATCTGGAGTGCAAGCTGGAGGTGTGGGATTCCCCCAACTCCGCCGGTGTGGTTATTGACGCCGTGCGCTGCGCCAGGCTGGCCCTGGACCGGGGGATCAAGGGCGCCCTGGCCGGGCCCTCCGCCTACTTCATGAAGTCGCCGCCGGTCCAGTACCCGGATTCCCAGGCACGAGAAATGGTGGAGGAGTTCATTCGAGGTCAATGATCGCCTATTGGTCAATGCGGGTCCTGATGTTCCTGACACAAACGGCGCCGGTGCGCCTTTCCTACTTCGTGGCCATGCGGCTGGGTGATCTTTTCTTTTTCCTGTGGCGCAAGAAGCGGCAGATCACCGTGGAGAACATGCGCCATGTGCTGGGACACGACGCCGACCCCCGCCAGGTGGTGGAAACGGCCCGTCGTTCCATTCGCAACTATGCCAAGGTGATCGTGGAGTTCCTGCGCCTGCCCCGGCTCTCCGACCAGGAAGTGATCTCCCTGGTGAAGCAGAGCTTCGGGTGGGAACACCTGGATCGGGCCCTGGCCCACGGCAAAGGCGTCATCCTGGTGCTGTCGCACTTCGGCAACTGGGACCTGGCCGGAGCGGTGCTGGCCGCTCGAACCTATCCCACGAACGCCGTGGCCGATTCTTTCCGGCCCGAGCGGCTGAACCAGCTCGTGCAAGGCCCCCGGATCAAGCGCGGGATCAAGATCATGCATGCTGATAGCAGCGGCGCGGTGCGTCAGTTGTACCAGGCCCTGAAGCAAAACCAGGTGGTGGGCCTGGCCATCGACATGCCCGCCAACGGCGAAGGGGTTCCGGTGCGCTTCTTCGATGGCACGGTCTCGCTGCCAGCGGCGCCGGCCGCCCTTTCCCTGAAGACCGGGGCCAAGGTCATGGTGGGCTACCTGGCCCGGCTGGCCGACGACCGTTTCGCTGGTGGCTTTGTCGCGCCCATTGAGTACGAGGCCACCGGAGACCGCCAGCGTGATGTGGCCGCCCTGACCCAGAAGATCGTGAGTTCCCTGGAGGAGATCATACGGAAGCACCCGGACCAGTGGTACATGTTCCGGCCCTTGTGGTCGGCGGCGGCCCAGGCCTGAGGCGATGTTGACCTACTGGGCCTTCCGGTTGGCCGGCCTGGTGGTGCCGTGGGTGCCCCCGCGCCTGGGTTACTGGTTGGCTGGGCTTGGCGGCTCCCTGGCCTATCGCCTGGACCGGCGTTCGGCTCGCGTGGTGCGGAGCAATCTCCGCCGGGTCTTGGGGCCCGGTGCCACCCGGGTCGAGATCGGCCGGGTGGCCGAGCAGGTCTTCCGCAATCAGGCCAAGAACTACTTCGATTTGTTCCGAGTTCCCCACCTGACCTTGGAGCAAGTGGAGCGATGGGTGCAGGTTCAAGGATGGGAAGAGATACAAAAGGCCAAGGCCCCGGGCAAAGGCGTCATCATCGTGAGCTGCCACTTTGGCAATATCGACGTGGTGGGCCAGATACTGGCCGCCCGCCGGGAGCCTATTGTGACCTTGGCCGAGCGGCTACAGCCGCCCCAGCTTTTCGACTACGTGGTCGGGCTCAGGCGGAGCAAGGGGCTTTTGTTCCTGCCCGTGGACGATACCGGGAGCCTCAAGGCTATGGTGCGGGCCCTGCGGCGGAACGAGTTGGTGGCCCTGGCGGCGGACCGGGACGTGACGAACAGCGGCGTTCCCTTTCCGTTCTTCGGGGAGGTGGCAACCCTGCCGGACGGCCACGTGACCCTGGCCCTGCGCACTGGCGCCACTATCCTCATGACCTTCAGCCGGCGCCTGCCCGGGGACACCTTCGCCGCATACGTGGAGCCGCCCCTGGAGTTGACGCGGACCGGGGATTTCTCGCGGGACCTGACCGCGGGCATGGCCCAGGTGGTGGCGGTGATGGAGAAATTCCTCCGGCATTACCCGGACCAGTGGGTGTATTTCCAGCCCATGTGGCCGGTGACGAACGGATAGAGGCGACAGAGGACAGACAATTCTTGAACTAGTAAGGAAACCGGTGCCCGCACCGGACGCGGATCACCGCGTCGGCCACACGTTTACTAGTAAAGAACTATGCCGGGCTAAGAGCTCGGCCTCTGGTATCTGTATATTGGGAGACAATGATTGACCGAAGAGAAGAAACTGGGCAAGGCTGACCTGCATATCCATAGCCGGGCCAACGACGGCCTGGCCACGCCCCGAGAGGTGCTGGAGTACGTGGAGTACCACACCGACCTGGACGTAATCGCCATCACCGACCACGACGAGATCCGGGGCGCTTTCCAGGCTCGGGAGCTGGCGGTGAAGCGCAACTACCGAGTCCAGGTGATGGTGAGCATGGAGATATCCACCCTGAACGGCCACCTGCTGGCCCTGGATATCCAGGAACCCATCCGGCTTCTGCAGTCCCTGGAGAAAACGGTGGCCGCGGTCCACCGTCAGGGCGGCCTCTGCATCGTGCCCCATCCCTTGAGCTGGTTGGCCCCCAGCGTGGGTCAGAGGGCCATAAACCGGGTCATGCGGAAGCCCTCCGACGAGATCTACCTGGATGGCATCGAGATATTGAACCCCAGCTACGCCGGGCGAGTGGCCTACAAAAAGGCGATTCACCTGAACGAGATCCACTGGCATCTGGCGGCGTGCGGGGGCAGCGATTCGCATGGCCTGGCTACCGTTGGCAGCGCCCACACCCTCTTCCCGGGCCACACCATCGCCGACCTGCGGCAGGCCATCTTGGAGCGCACTACCCAGGCCGGGGGCTCCTTCTGGAACTTCAGCGACCATTACTCCATCGCCGCCCCTCAGGTGTTTCGCTCGGTCATCGTCACGCCGGGCATGAGGATCAAGAAAGCGGTCACTTGGCTCCTGGAGGGTCAAAGCCGGTGAAGATAGCCCTGGTGTCACCCTACGACTATCCGTACCCGGGCGGGGTGACAGAGCACATCTATCACCTGAACCAGGAATTCACCCGCCGGGGACACCAGGTGAAGATCATCGCCCCCTCCTCCACCGATCGGGACGAGCTGGAGGACAACGTCTACAAATTCGGGGGCATCGTTTCTCTCCCGGTGTCGGGCTCCTGGGCGCGCATCTCGGTGTCTTTGCGCGCCTACCCCTCGGTTAAACGCATCCTGAAGCAGGAGCAGTTCGAGGTCATACACCTTCACGAGCCCCTGATGCCGGTGCTGCCGTTAGTGGTGTTGCGCCACTCCAAGACGGTGAACGTGGGCACCTTCCACGCCTATCGCCCCTCCCACCCCGGGTATCTCTACGGCAAACCCCTCCTGCGGCGCTTCGTCAACCGGCTGAACGGCCGCATCGCCGTGTCCCTGGTGGCCCTGGAGCTGGTGAGCCGCTACTTCCCGGGGAACTATACGGTGATCCCCAATGGTATTGACTACGACTCGTTTGCCGCACCTGCGGTGCGGCCCATGTCTCAGTTCGACGATGGCAAGCTCAACATCCTTTTCATGGGACGCATGGAGAAGCGCAAGGGTTTCCGCTACCTCCTGCGGGCCTTCCCCTACGTGAAGCAAGAGTTCCCCCAAGCCCGGCTTATTGTGGCCGGGGCTTATCAATCCCACGAGGTGGTGTCCTTCCAGCGTTACCTGCACCAGCTCCGGCTGGGGGACGTGGAGTTCGTGGGCCGTATCTCTGAGGAGGACAAGCCTCGTTACTATCGCACCTGCCACGTTTTCTGCGCCCCCTCTACTGGTTTCGAGAGCCAGGGCATCGTGCTCCTGGAGGCCATGGCCTCCGGGAAGCCGGTGGTCGCCACGGACATCCCGGGCTACCGTCATGTCATCGCTCATGGCCGGGAGGGATTATTGGTGCCGCCCCAGGACGAGCGAGCCCTGGCCGCTGCGCTGGTCCATCTGTTGGCCGATCGGGAACTCCGGGAGAGGATGGGCCGGCAGGGCCAGGTGAAGGCACAGGCATACTCCTGGGACAAGGTGGCGGCCAAGATCCTGGACTTCTACCAGGAAACCAGGGAAAAGAAACTTGGGGCCACGAAGAATCCGTGAACGAGGCCGGTTGTGGCAGGAGGATCGCCAGGCGAGAGCCCCAAGATGCTTACAGGAGCCAGACCTTGATCACCAACCTGATCGACAAAGAGCGAATCCGCGCCTGGTTGGTCCCGGTGACCCGCCTCATCGCCCGGACTGGGCTTACCCCAAACATGCTGACGGTGATGGGCTTTGGGCTAAACGCTGCCGTTGGTCTGATCATCGTCCTGGAGGAGCTGCGCTGGGCCGGGGCTGCCTTTGTCCTGGCCTCGATCTTCGATATGTTCGATGGCTCCCTGGCGCGGCTCACCAACCGGGTGACGCCGTTCGGCGCTTTTCTGGACTCCAACCTGGACCGCTTCTCTGAGGCGGCAGTCTGTTTCGGGCTTTTGCTTCTCTACACCGGAAAAGGGGCCATGGTCGAGGTCCTGCTGATCTACGTGGTGATCGTGGGTTCCCTGATGGTGAGCTACTCCCGGGCCCGGGCCGAGGGATTGGGGCTCAAGTGCGAGGTGGGCCTGTTAGGCCGGCCAGAGCGGGTGGCCATCCTCACCTTGGGGCTCCTCCTGGACTGGATAGTGCCC
>DYIS01000039.1 GCA_020723545.1 Ktedonobacter racemifer | reverse complement strand
TTCTTGATACTCGACCACAATGAGCCGGCGAGCGGCCCCGGCAGTCCTCTCGCTCTCGGCAATGACCAGGGCCACCGGGTCGCCCACCGAGCGCACCTTCTCCTGAGCCAATATCCTCTGGTCCATGATGTTGATGCCGTATTCGTTTACCGGGACGTCCTCAGCGGTGAGCACGGCCACCACGCCCGGGTAGGCCCTGGCTGCGCTGGCGTCGATGCCCAGTATCCTGGCGTGGGGATATTCGCTCCACAGCACCTTGGCGTGGAGCATGCCGTCGAAATACAGGTCCGCCGGGAATATGCTCTTGCCGGTCACCTTATCCGGAGAGTCAACCCTGGCGATGCGTTTACCGACATATCCCATAGGCATGGTCACTTCCCTCCCTTCCCAGCCGCTGCACGCACCGCCGCCACGATCTTGGTATACCCGGTACAACGGCAGAGGGTGCCGGATATGGCCCGCTTGATCTCATCCTCATCAGGAGAGGGATTCTCGTCCAACAGGGCCTTGGCCGCCATGATCATGCCTGGGGTGCAAAAGCCACATTGGACCGCGCCAACTTCAATGAAGGTCTGTTGCAGGGGATGGAGCTCATCGTCGGAAGTCAGGCCCTCGATGGTATTCACCTCCCGGTGGTCCGCCTTCAACGCCGGGAAGAGACACGAGTCCACCGCCAGGCCATCCACCAGAACCGTGCAGGCCCCGCATTCCCCCTCGTTGCAGCCCACCTTGGTGCCAGTGAGGTGCAACTCGTCTCGCAGTACGTCCACCAGCATCGTAGATGGGTCGATTTGCAGGGTTACATCCTGCCCGTTCAGCTTCATCACCAATGGTTGCATGGGTGCCTCCAGGGTAAAGGCTACAAAAGAGGGACTTTACAGCCACTTCGCCGAGGCCCGCTCCAGGGCACGGCGCGCAAAGACTGTCACCATCTCCTTGCGGTACTCCCGGGAGCCCCGGAGCAGGCTGCTGCGCGGCTCGGCTTCCTCCGAGGCCAGGCGGGCCGCCTGGGCGATGGATTCGCTATTCACCGGTTTCGACGCCAGGAAAGCCTCGGCCTTCCTGGCCCGGAAGGGCACCGGGGCCACCGGCCCCATGGCCAGCCGGGCATCCTGGAAAAGGCCCCCCTTGACCGTCACGACTGCGGCCACGTTCAACATGGGCAGGGCCAGGGCCCGGCGCTTGGCCAGGCGCTCAAAGGCAGTCCCCTGGTCTTCACCCAGCGCCCGGAGAAGGACCTTGGTCACCAGCTCATCGGTGGGGTCTACCCGGCAAAGGCCCACGTCCAGGAATAGAGAGCCCAAGGGTTCTCGCCGCAGACCAACGGGGCTGGCTATCTCCACCTCCGCGTCCAGGGCCAGGAGGGCGATGGCCGCGTCGGCAGCCGGTTGAGCGTTAACGATGTTCCCGACTATGGTTCCAACGTTGCGGATCTGGGGGGAGCCCACCTCACGGCAGGCTTCCAGGAGCATCGGCGCTTTCTCCTGTAACAGCGGCGAGGCCAGGGCCTCCCGATAGGTGACTGCCGCGCCGATGGAAATGATGCCACCTTCGATTGTTATCTCTCTTAACTCCTGGAGCCGGGTTATGTCAAGGAGGCACTTTACGTCGCCGTCGTCCTCCTTAAGCTGGATCGCCAGATCAGTCCCTCCGGCGATGATCCTGGCCGTGCCCGCATAAGCTCTCAGGACCTCCAGGGCCTGGGGCACCGATTGGGGAAAAACGTACTCTTGCCACATACATCCGTCTCCTGTCCAGAACGGCTTATAGCCGATAGCTGATGGCAGCCGTTCGGGGCATATGCCTGGTGAGGCTCCGACATTACAATGGTGACGGTATCGCCATTGGCTACCAGCTATCAGCAGATTTCCTTCAGCCTTTCACCCTGCGTAGCACATCCGGACGATTAGTGATGATGCCATCAACACCCAGGGCCAGGAGCCTTTGCATATCCGGCTCCTGGTCCACCGTCCAGACGTTGACCTGGTAGCCCTTCGCCCTGGCCCTGACCATGTACGCGGCATCTACCATAGTATGCTTCGGGTGCAGCGCTTTCAGCCCCAGGAAAGGCGCGGCCCAGGCCCCCCTTAACCACGGCGGCAGGTCTTCGGCATAGAGCAACCCCGTGGCCAGCCACCATGCTATGCGCTTCACTCGCCACAAGGCAAAGGGGTTGAAACACGAGATTATGACCCGGTCTACCAGTTGGTTGCGGCGAACCAGTTCCACGACCCGCTGCTCGATGCCGTTGGTCGATATCGTGCGGCTCTTGATCTCGATATTGATGAAAGCCTTTCCGCCAGCCAGGTCAAATACCTCTTGAAGAGTCGGTATGCGCTCGCCGGCGAACTGGGACGCGAACCAGGCGCCGGCGTCCAGCCTCTTGATCTCCGCCAGGGTCATCTCGCTGACGTTGCCCCGTCCATCGGTGGTGCGGTCCACAGTATCGTCGTGGATCACCACGATCTCACCGTCTTTTGACAACGTCACGTCCAGCTCAAAGCCATCGGCCCCCAGTTCTAATGCCGTGCGAAAGGCCGCCAGCGTATTCTCCGGAGCCGCCGCACTGGCCCCCCGGTGCCCGAGATTCAAAGCCATAGACCTGTGCCTCCCACGCTAGCGTTGGGCCTACCGCCCAGCCCAGAAAGCCTTCTCATTCAACTGCCGGTAGCGGGCCGGAACCCGGCCCTTGATCGCCTCGAGCCATGCCCCTGGCTCAAAAGGCAGGTGTTGGGACAACACCCCCAGCAGGACCACGCTGGCCACGGCAGTATTACCCAGCTCTTTGGCTATCCCAATGCCATCCACCTGCTCCACCGAGACTCCCCTTTGGCTCAAAAGGCCCATCATCTCCTGGTCCGCCGGATAGTTCATGGTCCCGCTGGCCACGGCCAACGGCAGGATGCGTTGCATATTTAGCACCGCCACGCCCCCTGGTCTCAGGTACCCGGCCCAGCGGGCCCCCTCCAGCACCTCGAAGGCCACCAGGTAGTCCACCTGGCCCATTGGCGCCAGGGGCGAGTACACCCTCTGCCCCCAACGCACGTGGCTCTCCACACTGCCGCCCCGTTGAGACATCCCGTGGATCTCGGATTTCTTCACGTCATATCCCAAGGCCAGGCCAGTCTGGGCCACCACGTCCGAGGCAAGGATGATGCCCTGCCCGCCTACGCCCACCATCAGGAAATCTACCTTGTCCACGCCTTCCCTTCTGACTAGTAAAAAACGGACTGCGCGAGCCGCCTAGGACGCCACCAGGATGGCCCCCCGGGCGCACACCTGCTGGCAGACGGCGCAGCCGGTACAAAGCAAGGGATCGATGCGCACCAGTTTTTCGCTCACCCGGATCAAGGCCGGGCAGCCGGTGCGAAGGCACAGGGCACAACCGTTACAGCGCTCGGCGTTCACCACCAGCTCCGGCCCCTTGGCCTTGACCATCAAAGCACAAGGCCGCCGGGCGATGACCACCGCCGGCCTCTTCCCGGCCAGAGCGACCCGGGCCGCTTGCTCCACCGCTTTCAGGTCATAGGCATCCACCACGTACACGTCCTCTATCCCGATGCCCCGGACCAGCTTCTCCAGGTCCACCTTCACGGTCTCGACATTTTGCAGGGTTTTTCCGGTCCCGGGGTGATCCTGGTGGCCGGTCATGGCCGTGATCTGGTTGTCCAGGATGAACGTCGCCGCCGTGCCCTGGTTGTAAAAAACGTTGATCAGAGGCGCGATGCCCGAATGGAAGAAGGTGGAATCGCCGATAACGGCCACCGCCCGTTCCTGGGCTCCGGCCCGCTCCACGCCGTGGGCCACGCCAATACTGGCGCCCATGCAGCCACTAGAGTCCATGGCCGAGAGCGGCGGTATCACCCCCAGGGTATAGCAGCCGATGTCGCCGTTTACCACTACTTTCAGCTTCTTTAGGACGTACAGCACACCCCGGTGCCCACACCCCGGGCACAGCACCGGCGGCCGACCAGGCAACGGGAAGGCCGTCGGCTGGAAACCCAAATCCCTGGGTTCTGCGGCTTCGCTGGCCGGAAGCAGCCCCGCTTTCACTGCACCGGCCCGCACCACGTCAGGGTTGAACTCGCCGATCATGGGGAAATAGCGTTTGCCCTCGCAGGCCACGCCGAGAAGCCGCACCTGTTCCTCCCAGAAGGGATCCAGATCCTCCAGGACGATGACCTTTTCCACCTGTCCGGCAAAGTCCTGGATGAGCCTCCTGGGCAGGGGATAACTCATGCCCAGCTTCAGGAAGGAAGCCTCCGGAAAGACCTCCCGGGCGTACTGGTAGGCGATGCCACCAGAGATGATGCCGAGCCTGCGGTTCCCCGCCTCCACCCGGTTGCCGACGAACGTCTCGGCATACTCCGTGAGCTTGACCAGGCGTTCCTCCACTATGGGATGACGGCGCCGGGCGTTTCCCGGGATCATCACGTACCGGGCTTGGTCACGAGGATAGGGAAGCTTGTCCGTGGAAGCCAGGGGCAAGGCCGCCTCGCCCTGGGGGACGTCCACCACAGAATAGGAGTGGGCGACGCGGGTAGTGCTGCGCAGGAGGACCGGCGTGGCGAACTCCTCGCTCAGGGCGAAGGCTAACTTCACGAAATCCCGGGCCTCCTGGCTGTCCGAGGGCTCCAGCATCGGCAGCTTGGCGAACTTGGCGTAGTTGCGGTTGTCCTGCTCGTTCTGGGAGCTATACATCCCTGGGTCGTCGGCGGTGACGATGACCAGGCCCCCCACCACGCCGGTATAAGAAGCGTAGAAGAGTGAGTCCGCCGCCACGTTCAGGCCCACATGTTTCATGGCCGCCAGGGCCCGCTTGCCGGCGTAGGCCGCGCCTACCGCCACGTCCAGGGCCACCTTCTCGTTAGGCGTCCACTCAGCGTAGACCCCGGGGTACTTCGCCAGATGCTCCAGTATCTCCGTGCTGGGCGTGCCGGGATAGGCGGCAGCTACCGCCGTCCCGCCCTCATAAGCACCCAGAGCGATGGCCTCGTTGCCAGATAATAGCCTCTTCAATGAGTGCCTCCGCGCGGGTTAGAGTTCCTCTTCAGATATTCACATGGCATGGGGTCTGCCCTGGACGTAACGGGCCTCCCCAAGTGCCGATAGCAACCAGCGGGAAAAAAGCCCAAGGCATTGTAGCACCAATTTCTGTACTAGTAAAGAAATGGGGCTGAGTCTCAAAGAATCGGGGGTTTTCTTTGCTAGTAAAAGGAACTGCAGTGCAAACGCGTGGGCACCAGAGAAAACGCCGCCAGACGAGTCAATCGGCCTTTCTGACCTCCACCAGGCTGTTGTAAAACGTGGCGCCACGGCCCAGGTCGGTGAGGTGGTCTCCGGTGAGGTGGTTGACGTTACGCCCTTGGGGGCTCTTCTTCTGCCACCAGGTGGCCTCGGTGGAAACTACGCCCGGGGCCACAGCATCGGTGACCCGGGCGGTCAATTGGCACCAACCCCGCTGGTTCTCCACTCGCACCCTATCACCGTCCTGGATTCCGCGACTCGCCGCGTCGCCGGGATTGATCTGCAAACAGGGCCTTTTCTCCGAGGCCACCAGGGAGGGGATGTTGGCAAAGGTGGTGTTCAAGAAATGGTGCGCGCCTGGCGTGAGCAGATAGAGGGGATAGCGCTCCAGAAATACCTTATCTCCTTCCGGGCCCTCCCGCTCCGGCACATGCGCCGGCAAAGGGTCATAGCCCGCCTCCCGCAACTGCCGGGAATAGAACTCCACTTTGCCCGACGGCGTGGCAAAGCGACCATCGGCGAACGGCAGGCCCAACTCTCTCTCCGTTATCTTGATCGCCCCTTCTTGCCGCAGCCGCTCCAGGGTTATTCGTGGGCCGGAAAGGCTCAGGGTCTCTACGGCGGTCCTGGCCATGTCCTCATCCGATTCGAAAAGGCACTCTTCCATAAACCCCATTTTCTCGGCCAGTAGACGGAACACCTCGGTGTTGCTCTTGCACTCGCCCTGGGGAGCTATGGCTGGCTCGTTTAGCTGCACGTACAGGTTGCCATAAGCTTTATGTAAATCCAGCCGCTCCAACTGGGTGGTGGCCGGCAATGCGATGTCGGCGTAGTCCACGGTGTCGGTGGGGAAGATCTCGTGAACCACAGTGAAGAGATCCTCGCGCAACAGCCCCGCGCGTACTTTGCTTTGGTTGGGCGTACTGGCGGCCGGGTTGGAGTTGTAGACGTACAGGGACTTTATGGGCGGCTCAGCAGACAGGAGAGCCTGTCCTAGCTGATTCATGTTGATGGCCCGGGGCTCCCTGGGTCGCAGGTCTGGGCGCCGCAAGGCCACGTTGTCCCACATGGCCCAGCCGCTGGTGCTCAGGAGGAAACCGCCTCCCCGAAGCCCCACCTGGCCGGCCAGGGCCGGCAGACAGGCGATGGTTCGAACGATCATACCGCCGTTGCCGTGGCGCTGCACCCCATAGCCCAGGCGCAAGAACGCTGGCTTCGTGCTGGCATAGGCGCAGGCCAACTCTAGGACGTCTTTTTCTCGTATGCCGGTTACCCTTGCCACCCGGTCCAGCGGATATTCGACCAACCGCTCCCTCAGCTCATCAAAACCCACGGTATTGGCCTCTACGTAGTCCTGATCGTGCCAACCATGATCCACCATGGCCCTCATCATGCCCAGGGCCAGGGCTGCATCGGTGCCAGGGAAGATCCGCAGGTGCTGATCAGCAAACGGAGCAGTGCGGGTGCGTCGGGGGTCGATCAACACTCCCCTGGCACCACGCCTTTTCGCGTCCTGAATGAACGGAATATAATGGGGATGAGTGGTAGCCGGGTTAGCGCCCCAAATCAGGATCAGCCTGGCGTGGACCATGCTCTCCGGGTCCGCGCCCTTGTTTGCGCCCAGGGAATACCTGACTCCCTCCATCCCGGCGGCAGAGCAGATGGTGCGCTCCAGTTCGCTGGCGCCCAGGCGGTTGAAGAAACGCCGGTCCAGGCCATCGTTCTGAACGACGCCTAGCGTGCCGGAATAGCTGTAGGGCAGTATAGCCTCCGGGCCGTATCGGGCTATGATCTCCTGCCATTTTGACGCTATGGTATCCAGGGCCTCATCCCAGGAGATGCGCCGAAAACGCCCCTCTCCCTTGGCCCCTACTCGCTTCAATGGGTAGGGCAAACGGTCGGGATGGTAGACGAACTGCAGATAGGCCCGGGCCTTGACGCACAGCCAGCCGCGGGTGAAGGGGTGATGATGGTCGCCCTTGATCTCCACTGCCACCCCGTCCCGCACCGTCACCAGCCAGCCACAGGTATCCGGGCAGTCGTGGGGGCAGCAACCGCGAACGATCTTCTCCACCTATACCCTCTCATAGGGATCGAACAGCTTCTTGTTCTCCTCCAGGGCGAAACGATCCGTCATGCCGGCGATGTAGTCGCAGATGGCCCGGGCCGCCCCTTCTCCGTCAATGCGAGCCCGCACCGAGAAGGGCAACTGGTCCGGTTGGCTCAGGTAGGCATTGAAGAGCCCGGTCACCACGTGGCGTGCCTTCTCGGCCATGCGCACCACCCGGTAATGGCGATACAGGCGCGTATACAGGAAATCCTTGAGCTCCTGGCGCTTGGCCGCCATCTCCACGGAGAAGGCCACCAGGCTCGCTGGGGCGTTGCGCACATCCCCCAACGAGTCCACGCCATGCTCAGTGATCCGCCGCTCAGTCTCGCTTAAAAGATCTGTGACCTGGAGGCCGATGATCTCCCGGACGATGCCGTGACGGACGCGCTCCGAAAAAGGCTCGCCCACCTCCTGAACGGCCTCCTTCCAAAGTTTAATCTGGCTCAGGTCCTCCGGTGAGATCATCCCCGCCCGGAGCCCATCATCCAGGTCGTGGCTATTGTAGGCGATCTCATCGGCCGCGCTGACGATCTGGGCTTCGAGGGTGGGCCGAAGATCGGGCTCGAAACCGCTGGCATCGGATCGATCATAGGTGGTGACGTGCTTGATTATGCCCTCCCGAACCTCCCAGGTCAGGTTCAGCCCCTTGAAACCCGGGTAGCGTTCCTCTAGCACGTCCACAATGCGCAGGCTGTGGCTATTGTGCTCGAACCCGCCCCGGCCCTCCATCAACTGGTGTAAAGCATCTTCCCCGGAGTGGCCGAACGGCGGATGGCCCAGATCGTGGGCCAGGGCGATGGCCTCCACCAAGTCCTCATTGGCACCCAGGGCTCGAGCCACCGTCCGGCCGATCTGAGCGCTTTCCAGGGTGTGGGTCAGCCTGGTGCGATAATAGTCGCCCTCGTGATTGACGAAGACCTGGGTCTTGTACTCGAGTCGCCTGAAGGCAGTTGTATGAATGATACGGTCTCGGTCCCGCTGGTAGGCGGTGCGATAGGCGGGCTCCGCCTCCGGATATTCTCGCCCTCGGGAAAGGCGGCTGGCCATTGCATAGGGGGCCAAAGTGCGCTCCTCCACCGCCTCCAGATCCTCACGCTTCAGCAGCATGCTCTCACCCCTTCCCATCAGATACGCGCCTGTGCTATAATGGCGCAGTTTTATGGCTCCTACACTGACACCTGGAGGCTCTTCTTGAACTGGGAATTCGCCCTCACCGCCTTCGCCACCATTTTCCTGGCCGAGTTGGGGGACAAAACCTAGCTTGCCTCCATGGCCCTGGCCGCCAGGTCCGGGGCACCGTTGTCGGTCTTCCTGGGGGCCATCAGCGCCCTGGCCCTGGTCACCCTCATCGGCGTGGTGTTTGGAGCGTTCATCACCCGCATCATCCCTGAATCCTACATCCACACCATTGCCGGCGCCATGTTCATCGTCATCGGGCTCCTGATGCTGGCCGGTCGTTTGTGAGACGCCATACCGCACTGGCCAGCCAGCAGGCTGCTCCCGGGTAAAGGGGGTTTGTGCCCCTAGCCCCCGGCGCGACCCACGGCTCCTGGGGTTAGGGGGCTTGCGCCCCCTTTGCTACCCTCCCGCTGCGCTGGTTCTCCTAACTGGCCTCTCGCATCTTGGCCTCTTTGGCCAACTGTTGCAGCTCGTACAGCTTGGTCAGGGCCTCCAGAGGCGACAAAGACAGCACGTCTATCTTCCCCAGGGCCTCCAATGCCGGGTGCGGCGGCGCGAAGAGCGGCAACTGCTGAGCAGGGACAGCCGCTCGCTCCTTAACCGAGCGCCACCGAGACGCGCCCCGCCCCTGGCCATTCTCCAGCCCCTGCAAGACCTCCTCCGCCCGGCGGGTCACGCTGCGCGGCAGCCCAGCCAGTTGGGCCACGTGGATGCCATAGCTTCGGTCAGCACCGCCGGGGACGATCCGCCGCAAAAAGACCACCTTGCCTCCCTCCTCCGCCACCGCCACGTTGAAGTTCCTCACCCGAGGCAGCACCTGGGCCAGCTCGGTGAGCTCGTGATAATGAGTGGCAAAGAGGGTCTTGGCGCCCAGCCGCGGGTGGTTATGGATGTACTCCGCCACCGCCCGGGCGATGGCCAGGCCATCGTAGGTGCTGGTGCCACGGCCGATCTCATCCAGGATGATCAGGCTCCGGCTTGTAGCATTATGTAAAATGTTGGCGGTCTCCACCATCTCCACCATGAAGGTGCTCTGGCCGGTGGCGATGTCGTCCTGGGCTCCCACCCGGGTGAAGATCCGGTCCACCAGGCCAATGGTGGCCGAATTGGCGGGCACGAAGCTGCCGATCTGGGCCATGAGCACGATGAGCGCCACCTGGCGCAGATAGGTAGACTTGCCTGCCATGTTCGGGCCGGTCAGGACGATGAGCTGGCTTCCGCTGTTGGAGAGATAGGCGTCATTGGGCACGAAGGGCTCCTCGGTCAACATTTGCTCCACCACCGGATGGCGCCCGGCAGCGATGCGGATCTCGTCCCCGGGGTTCAGCTCCGGCCGCACGTAGTCGTTGCGCACGGCCACCTGGGCCAGGGCTGAGTAGACGTCGATCTCCGCCAGGGACGCCGCAATGGCCTTGAGCCGACTCCCCAAGGCTGCCAATTGATCCAGCATCTGCCTGTAGATTTGGGTCTCCATCTCCACCATCCGGTCCTGTGCGTTCAGGATCAGGGCCTCATATTCCTTGAGCTCAGGCGTCAGGTAACGCTCCGCGCCAACCAGGGTCTGCTTGCGGATGTAGTGCTCCGGCACCAGATGCAGGTTGGGGTTCGTAACCTCTATATAGTAGCCGAAGACCTTATTGTACCCCACCTTTAGAGATTTGATGCCGGTCTTCTCCCGCTCCAGGCGCTCCAGGTTGGCGATCCATTCCCTGGCGTTCTTCGAGGCGAGGCGCAGGTTGTCCAGTTCAGCCGAGAACCCCGAACATATCACCCCACCCTCGCCCAGGCCCGCCGGTGGGTCGGGGACGATGGCCTGGCCCACGAGCTGGATCGCCTCAGGGCAAGCCCCCAGAGGGGCAAAAGGCCGGCCGGGGAGGTTCTCTAGGATGCCTTCTAGTTCGGGGATCACCTCCAAGGTCGCCTTGAGCCCAACCAGGTCCCGCGGGGTGGCGATGCCCTGGACCACGCGGCTCGTCAGTCGCTCCAGGTCGTTTATCTTTCCGAGCTTCGAGATCGCCTCCTGGCGGACCTGATGGGCTTCGTAGAAAGCCGCCACCGCCTCTTGCCTGGCCCTAAGCCCCTCCAGTTCCAGGAGGGGCTGGTTGATCCACCGCCGGAGCAGGCGCCCGCCCATGGCTGTCCGGGTAGCATCCAGGATCCCCAAGAGCGAGCCCTTCTGACTACCGGTCCGGATGGACTGGGTGATCTCCAGGTTTCTCCTGGTGGCCGGATCCAAGACCATGAACGAGTCGGTGGAATAAACGGCCAGGCTCGACAACTGGGACAGGGCCGCCTTCTGCGTTTCTGCCAGGTACTGGACAATGGCTCCGGCCGCCTGCACCGCCAGGGGCTTGCCGGCGCACCCGAAACCATCCAGGGTGGCCGCCGCGAAATGATCCAGCAGGCCCTGCCGAGCCACCTCCAGCTCGAAGAGCCGGGGTTCCAAAGGGGTGAAGTGGCCGTTGTCCCGGGGGAACCACGGCGGCGGATTATTCACTATTAAAGAATCCGCGGCAGTCCTCCCGGCCAGGTGAGTCTCTTCCCCGGGGAACAGACACTCCGCCGGCTGCAGCCTTGCCAGTTCTTGTTGTACCTGCTGGGGGATTGCCTCACCCTGGAGCTGAGTGGCGGCGAACTCGCCCGTGGTCACATCCACGTAGGCCAGTCCCGCCGCCTTGTCCTCCAGGATCAGGGACGCCAGGTAGTTGTTGCGCTTTTCGGTCAGGAGTTGAGGCTCCACCACCGTGCCGGGCGTGATGACGCGGACCACCTCTCTGGGCACGATGCCTTTCACCGTGATCGGATCCAGCAGTTGCTCGCACACGGCCACTTTATAACCGCGATTGATGAGCCTGGCGATGTAGTTGTCCGCGGCGTGGCAGGGGATGCCGGCCAGAGGAACACGCTGGCCTTTGCCGGCCTCCCGGGAGGTGAGGACGATCTCCAGCTCCCGGGACATGATCCTGGCATCCTCGTCGAAGGTCTCGTAGAAGTCGCCCATCCGGAAGAATAGGATGGCGTCGGGATACTGCTTCTTGATGGCCAGGTACTGCCGGCGGATGGGGGTAAGCATAAAGGCTCCTGAGCACTGCCATGCCTGGCTTTGCCCTGTTCTCAGGCGAAGATTATACCATATTAGCGTCTTGACAGATAGATGAGACGGAGGACAAGGGGACGGAAAGTAGCCTCCAAGGACCTGGCAGATGCCGGGCATCGCCTCTTTTGCACTTTCTTGACGGACGGGGGGAAAAGGGATAAAATGAAAACAAGATATGAGCATTGGCTGTTCCCGGTCTCTCCGGCTTACTGAGGTTGAGCAGCGTGCCCTGAGCGAATTTGTGGCCCAACTTCAGGATAGGCTCAACGGTAATCTCCTCTCTGTGACATTGTTTGGCTCACGGGCGCGTGGGATGGGAGGGCCTGACTCGGACCTGGATGTACTGGTCGTCGTGGAGCGAGACGATCTGGCCGTGCGGCGGACAATTCGCTACCTGGCCGCGGATGTCTGGCTGGCACACGGCGCATTCATCTCGACCCGAGTCTGGAGCCGAGAGCGGATGGAGCGTATGGAACGAGAGCCGACATTACTTGGCCGGAACATCCAGCGCGATAGTATCAGTCTGTTGCCGAGCATCAAGGTCCCGATGCCTCGTTAAACCCATCCCTGCCCCGGCGCCACAGACCGGGGCAGGGCCTCACCACCGGAGGTATGCCATAAGAAAGAATGCCTTGTTCACAGCAACGGTCGTGAGTTGACTTATCTAGGGCAATCTCCTTCCGTAAAGGTTCCCGTCAGGACGTGCCTATGGGGCCTTGTATAATGGCCACAAGAGCAGACGCGTCCGCTGGACTGATCAAATCAGGAGCAACCGTGAAGGTGTCGAAACATGTGCGCCCGCGCACAAGCCCACCGCCCAGGCCTCGACGCCATCTGGGCCAGATACCGGCGGGAACGCCCAGAGCCCCCGAGGCAGCCCCAGTTCAACCGATAACTGAGGCTACCATAATGGAGGTGGCCCGCTGCATCCAGGAGACCTTCCAACCAGAGAAGGTGATCTTGTTCGGTTCCTACGCCCTAGGGACTGCCGGCCCTGACAGTGACCTGGATTTGCTCGTGGTGATGGAGAGCGACGAGCGCCCGGCAGCCCGGTCGGCCCGCGTTTCCAGGGCTTGCCAGCCTCCGTTCGTAGCCACAGATATTCTGGTCCGCACCTCAGCCGAACTGGCCTATCGCCTGCAAATCGGTGACTCGTTCTTCAAAGAAATAGTCAAGAACGGAAGAGTACTCTATGAGCGTGCCACACGCTGAAGAGTGGGTGCAAAAGGCCGAGGAGGACTACCAAATGGCCTTGGCCGGCGCTCGCCAGCGCAAGCACCCGGTCCCCAGCGCCGTCTGCTTCCATTGCCAGCAGTGCGCCGAGAAATACCTGAAGGCCTTCCTGGCGTACCACGATCTCGAGGTCCCCAGAGTACATAACCTCCTTCGGCTAAACGACTCGTGCGTTAGTCTGGACAGCTCTTTCTCTGCCTTGGTAGACCCCCTGGAAATGCTTAACCCCTACGGAGTGGAGATTCGCTACCCCGGTGGGACGGCAACGGTAGAAGAGTCACAAACGGCCCTCCAGGCGGTCAAACGGGTGCGACGCTTCCTGCGAGGCAAAATGTCCATTTCAACCTAAAACCAAGGAGGCCATAGATGGAGTTCAAGACCGTCAAGGTGCA
>DYIS01000038.1:2226-13416 GCA_020723545.1 Ktedonobacter racemifer | reverse complement strand
TCGCGCCCTTCGCGTCTTTGCGGTTCCAGTTTGGTTTCGGCTTGTCCGAGTTAGGATGAGCATCTTGTAAAATGCAGAGCGGGCGTGATAAACTGTATCAGATTGTGTATCATAAGGTAGGAGGCATCTGATGATGAAGAGTTCCTTCAGCCTGGGCCGTATCCTCGGCATCCCGGTGGCGGTGCATGTTAGCTGGCTGGTGATCTTTGTGCTCATCACCTGGAGCCTGGGCGGCTCCTATTTCCCGCACCAGTATCCTGACTGGCCCCCGGCCTTAGCCTGGGCGGTGGGGCTGGCCACCAGCTTGCTCTTCTTCGTTTCGGTGCTGGTGCATGAGCTGGCCCACTCGGCGGTGGCCAGGGCCAAGGGGCTGCCCGTCCGCGGCATTGTGCTTTTTATCTTCGGTGGCGTGTCGGAGATCACCGAGGAGCCACGGACGGCCGGCATGGAGTTTACGATGGCCCTGGTGGGCCCCCTGAGCAGCTTTATTTTGGCGGGGCTGTTCGCCGTCCTGTGGCTGGCCGCGGGTCCGGTCAGCCAGCCCCTGGCGGCTTTCAGCCTGTACCTGGCCAGCATCAACGCCCTCTTAGGGGCCTTCAACCTCATTCCCGGCTTCCCCCTGGACGGCGGGCGAGTGCTGCGGGCCATCCTCTGGGGCATCAGCCGGAATCTGGAAGAGGCCACCCGTTGGGCCTCCCTGGTGGGACAGGGGGTCGCTTACTTGTTCATCCTCATTGGCGTCTGGCAGGTCTTCGGAGGCAACTGGCTCAATGGCCTATGGATCGCCTTCATCGGCTGGTTCCTGGACAACGCCGCCCAGACCAGCTACCGACAGGTGGCGGTGCAGCGCCTGCTGACCGGGCACGCAGTGCGGGAGATCATGAGCCAGGATTGTGAGCCCCTTCCCCCAAGGCTGACCCTGGAGGAGTTGGTCCACGAGCACGTCCTGGCCACCGGCCGGCGGTGTTACCCCGTGATGGAGGGTGAACAGGTGCGGGGGCTCCTGACCATTCACAACATCAAGACCGTGCCCCGCGAACGTTGGGGCACCACCGTCGTGGAAGAGGTCATGACGCCGTTAGAGAAGCTCAAGACGGTGGGGCCGAACCAAGGGCTCTGGTCGGCCCTGGAGGAGATGACAGCGGAAGGCGTCAACCAGTTACCGGTGATGGAAGGTCACCGGCTCCTGGGCATCCTGGCCCGGGACAGCGTCCTTACCTTCATCCACACCCGGGCGGAGCTGGGGGTATGAAACGTCTTGGCTAACCGTGAAGCGCGGAGCCGCCCGGGCATTGGACCGCGCTGGACGGCAAGCAGTAAGGTAGGTGTGGGAAAGTTCGCTACCAGCGCCGGGCACTTATGGTTCACCCTGTCCTACGGCATCGTGGACATGGATGCCAACACCCGCGGCCTGAGTTTGCTGGGGGTCGAGGGGTGCAACATAATGGAATTTGAAGAAGATGACCAATGAAAGGAAAGTGAAATGGTAGAGGTCTCGACGGGTGAAGAGCTGGCGCCCGCCCACGTGGTGGTGATCCGGGTTCCTGCCCGCCATAACCCGCGTCTGCAGCAGGTGATCGACAGGGTTAATGCTGACGCGGAGTACTTTGCCCTCTGGCGAGCTGCCAACGTCAACGCCGTGGATCGCCTGGGAATAAGCGATCACGGCCCGGTCCATGTCCAGATCATCGCCAACATCGCGGTGAAGCTGCTCAGGCTGCTGGTGGAGCATGGCGTCCAGCCCAGTATCGTGCACGACCACGGCCTGACGGTGGAGGACGCGGAGGTGGTGGTCGTCCTCACCGCACTGCTGCACGACATCGGCATGGCCATCCATCGTTATGACCATGAACACTACAGTTTGTTCCTGGCGGCCCCCAAGCTGAAGGAGCTTCTGGCCGACATCTACGCTGTCCCGGAGCGGGTCATCATCAGCTCGGAGGTCTTGCACGCCATCATCGCCCATCGGGCTGGCGGGCACCCGCTGACGGTTGAAGCGGGCATTGTGCGGGTCGCCGATGCCCTGGACATGGCCAAAGGTCGGTCGCGGATCCCCTTTGAAGCGGGCAAGGTGAATATCCACTCTGTG
This sequence comes from Ktedonobacter racemifer, assembly GCA_020723545.1. Taxonomy (GTDB): domain Bacteria; phylum Chloroflexota; class DTOL01; order DTOL01; family JACQYG01; genus JACQYG01. The sequence goes on along the minus strand of DYIS01000038.1, from coordinate 11,327 downwards.
TCCGCCTCAGCCATCGAGCAGGTGGCGATCGAGCGTGGGAAGGAGAAGCCCATCCGCATCGCCGTACGGATGAGCAATTCCGCTGGTATCTTCCAGCTCGATGAGTTGTTAAAGGACAAATTGCAGGGTTCAGGCCTGGAAGCGTACGTGGAAGTCGAGGCAACCATCGAGGGAGAAGCGGAGAAGAAGCTGATCGAGGTATTCCGCATCTGAGCCGAAACTGAACCTCCACCTTTTGGGGATCTCCATCGTTTCAGCCACCAGTTGCAGACTCGACTTTGAGGTGGTGCCAGTGGTGCTGGACGTGAGCCCGCTGCTGTTAGCTCGGCTCGGGACGTACTTGGTGTGAAACGTCGGTTTCATCACCGCCCCTCAGGGCCAGAGCGAGGGCTTGGGTGGCAGCGTCCAGCGCCTCGGCGGCCTGAGCGATCCCCCGCGTCATGCCGGGCTTCTCCTTCTCCTTCTCCTTCTCCAGGGCCTCTGCCTTTCGAGCCCACTCCCGGAAGACGGTGGCGTGTTCCCGGTTATGCTCAATCCAGAGAGGGAGGAGGCGCTGCAACTGTAGCAGGTCCTCCGGGCCCCTGGCGGCCGGCTCTTCCGGCTCCCCCGCCATCCCTCGCTGGGGATGCTCGTGCTCATGAAACGGGGCGTGGCGGTGAGGATGGGCGTGGATGGTGGCGGCATGGGCGTGGCGATGCTCGTGCACCAGGTTGCCCTGCTCCAGGAGGTCCCGATCGGCCAGGAGAGAGGTTGGCTGCCCCTGGGCCAGGAGGCGGTGATCCTCACCGAAGACCAGAGCCCGATCGGCGATCTCCTCCACAATGTCCAGGTCATGGGTGGCGGTGACCACGGTCTTGCCCTCTCTTCCCAGGTCGGCGATGAAGTCCACCAGCCGGCTGGCGCTGCGGGGGTCCAGGTTGGCCGTGGGCTCGTCCAGGAGCAATACCTCCGGTGCCAGAGAGAGAACGGAGGCCAGGGCTACTTTCTTCTTCTCTCCCAGGCTGAGGCGGTGTGGGGCCCGGCCTCGCAGTTTCCCGATGCCCAGGAAGGCCAGGGCCCATTCGCTGCGCTCCCGCACTTTCTCCCGGGAGAGGCCCAATTGCAAGGGGGCGAAGGTCACCTCCTGCCAGACGGTGGGGAGGAAAAGCTGGACATCGGGGTCCTGAAAGACCAGCCCCACCCGCCGCCGGAAGTCGTAGGTGAAGGCCTCGTCCCGGAAGGCCGCCTCTGGCATAGACAGGCCGAAGCCCTTCACCTCCCCGGCGGAGGGAAAGTAGAGGCCGTCCAAGAGCTTCAGGAGGGTGCTCTTGCCTGAACCGTTGGCCCCCAGGACGGCCACCCTTTCCCCCCTCTCAATGCGCAGGCTCACTCCTTCCAGGGCCACCGCTCCCCCCTCGTAGACGTAGTACACATTCTCCAACTCGAAGACCGGCTCTCCCATGCGAAACTCCTTAGCTCCCCAGATAAATGGCCCCCAGGGCGACGGATAGGCTCACGCCACCCCAGAGCCAGTCGCGACCGCGGGTTCGGAAACCCTCGATTAGCCGGGGCCGTCCCCGGAAACCCTGGGAAAGCATGGCCAGGTAGACCTCGTTGCTTAGCTGGAAGGACCGGTCCAGGAGCGCGCCCATTGCCGCCGCCAGCCAGCGCCGGCCCTCGGCAGCGTCGGGCCGTCCCACCAGGCGGCTCCTTCGGGACAGGAACATGTCACTGGCCGTGTGGAGCAAGAGGTAGATGTAGCGGTAGCTCATGGCCAGGGTCAGGAGGAAGGCCTCTGGCACCCCCAGCGCTCCCAGGGCCTCCAACAAGGCATTCCAGGGGGTGGTGAGGATGAGCAGGACGGCGAAGGAGACCGAGGTGCCCACCCGCAGGAGGAGAAAGGCAGCGGTTCGCAGTCCCTGGGCGGTGACGGCGATGAGGGGATTGGGCCACAGGACGAGGACCGGCTGCCCTGGGGTGAAAATGTTTAAGATGGCCGGGAGGGCGATGAGGCCGGTGAAGAGGGGGATGAAGATCCATACCCGCCGGACGAAGAAGCCCAAGGGCACCCGAGAGGACCAGGCCAGGAGCAAGGTCAGCAGGTAGAGAAGAACGAGGACCGCCAGGCTCCGGGAGAGGTTAGCGGCGATCAGCAAGAGAAGGAAGGTGCCGATCTTGACCCGGGGGTCCAGGCCCTGGAGCAGGCCAGGGCGGCACCCGATCTCCTCGGCAAAGAGGGTGCCCTCCAGGGCCTGGCCGATGGCAGCCAGGCTTCCGGCCAGGAAATCACCTCGTCGCATGATCATATCCGGAATGGACGCGCCTAAACTTGAGGACGAGCGCCAGCCCTCGGGCGGGCTAAAAGCCGGCCGATCACCAAAAGGACGGCGGCGGCCAGGCCAATGCCTATCGCTGCCGAGACCAGGTAGCCGGGGACCGCTCCCAGCCCCGGCACGGCATAATCGGGAAGCGGAGCCGGCCAGAGACCGGAGAGCCCCTCCAGCCCCCGCGGCACGAAGCCCAACATACCTTGGAGCTCATCCGCCCCCCACTCCCCCCAGGCGGTGCCGGGAGCGAGGAGGCCCAAGGGCGTGAGGATGACCAGGGCTGCCAGGCCCACCCAGAGGGGCCAAAGCCGCCAGCCCGTCACCCCGGCGGTGGGCTCGGCTAGGGCCAGGATGATCTGGTTGGCCCGCTGCAAGTAGGCCACCAGGAGTGCCGTGATGACCCCTTCTACCACACCGGCCGCCAGAAGATGCGGGATCATCATGGCCGGGACGGCCACCTCCAGGGTGTAGGGCTGGTAAAGGGGCGTCCCGTCGGCAGTGTGGAAAAGGTAGGGCTGGAGGCCGAACTCCACGGCGGCGCAGAGGGCCGCCACGTTCAGCGAGAGCCAGCCGGCCACTGCCCCCGCCAACACCCGCCGGCGCGATGCCAGGGGGCTTCGGCCGGCGATGGCCCGGTAGGTGTACCAGGCCACCAGCGGCATGACGATGGCCATGTTGAAGGCGTTGGCACCGAAGGCCAGGATGCCGCCGTCGCCGAAGAAAAGGGCCTGGATGGCCAGGGCAATGGAGATGGCGATGGTGGCTCCCCAGGGTCCCAGGACGATGGCGGCGATGGCGCCGCCCACGGCATGGCCGGTGGTGCCTCCGGGCAGGGGGACGTTGAACATCATGATCACGAAAGAGAAGGCCGAGACCAGGGCCAGGAGAGGCACCGCCCGGTGGCTCAGGATCTCCCGAACCCTGCGGCTGGCCCGGTACCAAAAGGGTGCCGCCGCTGCATACATCACGGCGCAGGTCGCCGGGCTGAGATATCCATCGGGGATATGCACCGAAAACCTCCTTCAAGATATGTGATCTGCTCTGTTCCGCAGTCCGCTATTCTCGATCGCTTGTCTCACTGCCTCCTGGTAAACCGCGCTGAGGGTGACGCCGTGCTGCCTTGCCGCCCTCTTGCAGTCCTCATACTCCGGGGCCACATGCAGGATGGCCTCGCCACGGCACGCCACCTTGACCCGGATCTCGCCGAACCTGGTGCTCAAGACCGTGGTGGTGCGCTCGAGACAACGCCTGGTCCTCTCCGAGACCCGCACCCCCAGGGTGGAGGTTTCGGCAAAGACGATGGCCAGCATCTCCTCCACCTGGGCATGGTGACAGAGCACGGAGAGGGCGACCCCCGGCCGGTTCTTCTTCATCTGGATGGGAGTGAGATACACGTCCAGGGCACCAGCAGCAAAGAGGCGCTCCATCACGTAGTCGTAGAACTGGGGGTTCATGTCGTCCAGGTTGGTCTCCAGCACGGTCACTGCATCGCTGAGATAGGCCTGGCCGATCTCTTGGGCCTGGCCCAGGACCAGGCGCAGGAGGTTCGGTCTCTCCAGATCGGCCTTTCCTGCCCCGTAGCCGACCCCCTCCACAGTCATGGTGGGCAGGGGGCCGAAGCGGGCGGCCAGGCTGGCGACGATGGCGGCCCCGGTGGGGGTTACCGTCTCGTGGGCGGCGCCCCGGCTGTAGACGGGGACCCCTCTCAAGAGTTCCAGGGTAGCCGGGGCAGGCACCGGCAGCACCCCATGCCGGGCCCTGACGAACCCATGGCCTAGGTTCAATGGGGAGCACTCCACCCGATCGATCCCCAGGAGCTGTAGTCCGATAGCGGTGCCCACGACGTCTACCATAGCATCCACGGCGCCCACCTCGTGGAGGCGGACCACCTCGGCATCCTGGTCGTGCACCCTGCCCTCCGCCGCCGCCAGGCAGGTAAAGATGCGCTGGCTCTGGTCCTTAACCCTTTCAGGTAGGGTGCTCCCGGCGATGACCGCCAGAATGTCCCCAAGCGTCCTTTCCGGCTGCTCCTCTTGCACCCGGACCTCCACGTAGATCCCGGCGAGGCCTTGTCTGGTGACGCGGGTGGCCTCGATCTCGTAACCGGATAAGGGGAGCTTATTTAGCTCCCGCCGAAGGTCGTCCAGGGGCAACCCCGCATCCAGGAGCGCCCCCAGGATCATGTTGCCGGAGATGCCGGAGAAACAGTCGAAGTAGGCGATCCTCATTCTGTCACCTGGCCCAGGCGGTTGATTATGCTCGCCAGGTAGCCGGCGCCGAAACCGTTGTCGATGTTCACCACCGCCACGCCCGGAGCACAACTGTTCAGCATCCCCAGCAGCGCCGCCAGGCCCTGGAAGCTGGCACCATAGCCCACGCTGGTGGGCACGGCGATGACCGGGCAGGCCACCAGACCGCCGACGACGCTGGCGAGGGCCCCCTCCATCCCCGCCACGACGACCACCACCCTGGCCGCGAAGAGTTTCTCGCCCTGGTCCAGGAGGCGATGCAGCCCCGCCACTCCCACGTCGTAGAGGCGTTGGACCCGGCTCCCCATGGCCTCAGCGGTCACCGCCGCCTCCTCGGCCACCGGGAGATCCGCCGTGCCGCCGCTGAGCACCAGGACCATCCCCTTTCTGGAGGCCTCCGGCTCGCCCCCGATGACCACGAGCTGCGCCAGGGGGTGGTAGACCGCTCCCCGGGCCACGGCACGGATGGCTTTGAAGACCCCTTCATTCACTTTGGTGGCCAGGACCGTGGCCTGGTGCGGCAGCATGCTCTGGACGATGTCCGCCACCTGCTCCGCGCTCTTCCCCAGGCAGAAGATGGCCTCCGGGAAGCCTTTGCGCAAGGCTCGATGGTGGTCGATCTTGGCGAAGCCCAGATCCTCGTAAGGAAGGGTTTTTAGCCTCTCCAGAGCCTCATCCACCGAGAGGTTGCCCGTCCTGACGGCATCCAAGAGCTCCCTAAGTTGCTCTTTTCTCACCCTGTAGCGCCTCGTTCATGCTGCCGGTGCGATAGCCGGTAAGATCCAGGGTTACGTAGAGGTAACCAATCTCCTTAAAGCGCGCCACGACGCGCTCGCGGTTCTCCCTGGCGATCAGGAACGGGAAATCCCCTGGCTCAACCTCGATGCGGGCGATGGGGCCGTGGTGGCGGACCCTCAGTTGCCCTACGCCCAGTTGGCGCAGGAACCCCTCGGCCTGATCGACCTGAGCCAGGGCCTCTTTGGTGATAGCCGTCCCATAGGGGAGGCGAGAGGCCAGGCAAGCGAAGGATGGTTTGTTCCACGTGGGGAGCCCCAACTCCCTGGAGAGGGCGCGGATCTCGTCCTTGGTCAGCCCTGCCTCCTGCAAGGGGCTCTGAACACCTAACTCCCTGCCGGCCCACCGGCCGGGGCGGTGGTCGGCCAGGTCATCGCGGTTGGCCCCATCTACCACGTACCGCAGGCCCTCCTGAACCGCGATCTCCTTCAGCTTGCCGAAGAGCTCGCTCTTGCAGTGGTAGCAGCGGTCGGGCGGGTTGGCGGCGAAGCTGGGGTTGCTCAACTCCGCGGTGGTGATCAGATGGTGCCTGGCCCCCAGGGACCGGGCCAGGCGCGTGGCGGCCTGCACCTCCTCCGAGGGGTAGGTTTCTGAGATGGCCGTCACCGCCAGCACCCTCTCGTTGCCCAGGGTATCCTGGCACATCTTGAGGAGCAGCGTGCTGTCAACCCCACCCGAATACGCCACCACCACGCTCTCAAGCTGGCACAGGATGCCCACCAGGTCGTTTTTCTTTGCCAGTAAAGAATTCAAGGCCCGTTCTCCTTGTACACCAGCGCGACAAACCTGCCAGCAAGCCTCATCCTGGAGTGGCCCTACCGCGTTGGACAGCCCAGGCGGACAGGGCCGTCTGCCACTACGCCACACCCAGCGCCCCCGTACACCTGCAAGGTGTACGGTGTTAAGGACAGGCCGCTGACTCCGCGATGACCACCAGGTGCTTCAAGAGATCGATCTTCTTGATCGTCCCTCGCACGATTTGTCGCTTACCCAGAAGATCGGCCAGAAGGATCTCGTCACCCTCCGGCTGGATGAGGATCACGTTCTCCATGACCTTCCTCTCTTGGCCGTCCCGCACCACATAGGCTGTGCCTTCACACATGAGCGCCCCCATTTCCCTGGTCTAGAACTGGTCCGTGTCCCAACGAGGTCAACGAACCGTAGACAAACAAAAAAAGATCATCGCCCCGGCCTTCAGGCCAGGATAAATGATCTTCATGATCGAACCCGCGGCTTCATGCCGACGCCTGAAATATACCACGTTCGAGGCCGGCTGTCAAGAGCCTTGCCTCGGTGAGCCCATTCGCTCCCGAATGACCCCGATGGCCGCGCTGATCTGCTTGGTCAGGGGCCGGGCCTCCACACCGACGAACTCGAAGTGGGGCTGGTTGATGGCCAGGAGGAGCTTGTATCCGCGGGCACCGGCTACGGCCTCGGCGATGCCGGGGGTGATCTCGCCCATCATAGAATTGGGGATGACCACGCCGATGGGCGCCAGGATCGCATCGGCCAGGTTCACCGAGACCCGGATGGCGTTCTCCCCCGTCGCCCCCCGGCTGGCCTTGGCCCGCATCATCTTGTCCGTGGCGATGGCGTTGGTGCCCAGGGCCAGGATCTCCACCTCCACTGACAACTCCTGGCGCAATTGGCTGACGATCTGAGCGCCGATGCCCCCACCCATGCCATCGATGACGGCGATGACCATCTCTCTACCTCCGCGCCGCCCTGCGGCGTTGTCCGACCAATCGGGAAAGACTTCCGAAGTCTTGGAGACTTCGGAAGTCTGGAATGGCCTCGGCCCAGAAGCCTTCACGCCGCGTTGGCTAGAGGACCTCGATCTCGTCCCCCGGCCCCGTAACCTCCCCCACGGCCCAGGCCGGTTGACCCAGCTCGGCGGCCCGGGAAAGGAAGCGGCTCAGCTTGTCTCCGGGCACGGCCAAAAAGAGCCCTCCACTGGTCTGGGCATCGAAGAGGAGCATCTCTTCCTCCTCGGCGATGCCCGGGGCGAAGCTCACATGGGGGCCGTAGAAGGCGCGGTTGTTATGGGAGCCTCCGGGGAAGAGCCATTCGCGGGCGTAGGGTCGAGCCCCTTCCAGGAAGGGAAAGGCCGCAAAGCGCAGGCGCATCCCCACGCCACTGGCCTGGACCATCTCCCAGGCGTGCCCCAGGAAGCCGAAGCCGGTGATGTCGGTGGCTGCCCGCAGGGTGAATTCCCCGGCCAGGCGGGCGGCCGTTCTGTTCAGAGCCTTCATGCTGGCCACTGCCGCTGCCAGGTGCGCGGGGTCGGCGCGGTCGCCTTTGAAGGCGGTGGTGATGATGCCAGTCCCCAGGGGCTTGGTGAGGACCAGGGCATCGCCCGGGCAGAGACCCCCCTTGGTCAACAGATGCTCCGGGTGGACCAAGCCCACGGCCACCAGGCCGTACTTGGGCTCCTTGTCCTGGACGGTGTGGCCCCCGGCGATAATCACCCCGGCCTCCCGGGCTTTCTCTGCCCCGCCCCGCAGGATCTCGGCCAGGAACTCCGGCGGCAATTGTGGCGGCAGAGCGGCGATGTTCAGGGCCAGGAAGGGCTCGCCCCCCATGGCGTAGACGTCGCTTAAGGAGTTGGCCGCGGCGATGGCCCCGTAGTCGTAGGGATCGTCCACGATGGGGGTGAAGAAGTCAGTCGTGACGATAAGGGCCCGCTCCTCGTCCAGGCGATAGACCGCGGCATCATCGGCAGCGCCCAGCCCCACCAGGAGGTTCGGGTGGGCTGCCGGGTCGAAAAGGTTTGCCAGCGGGCGCAGGACCTGCGCCAGGGCCTCCGGGCCCAGTTTGGACGCTCAGCCGGCGCAGGATGCCAGCGACGTCAGGCGGATCTCTTCACGGGTCATAACGTCTCACCTTTCAACGGATGTAGACTACAGAACTCCACCCTTGCTGCCCCAGGGCCGAACCGGGCTGGCTGGGCCTCGACCAAGGGAAGTGCAGGGCCATACCACAGTCGGGGTTGAACTCCCGGGGCGTGGGAACGAGCTTGACCTCCATCCACGCCTGCCGCACCACCTCTGGCGGCTTGGGCCGGGAGGTGGCGGCGTTGTCGAAGTAAATAATATCCTTGGGGCTCAAGCCGGGCCTCCACCGTCCCGGGTAAACCCCAGCTCCGGGCCCTTGCGGAAGCTATAGCCGAAACCGCGCTCGGTGATGATGTACTGGGGGTTATGGGGATCCTCCTCGATCTTCTGGCGTAGGTACCAGATGTACCGTCGGATGTACCCCACGTCCCCGGCGTACTCCGCTCCCCAAACCTGCTCCAGGAGATACTCCTGGGAGAGCACGCGCCCAGCGTTCTCCACCAGGACGCACAGGAGCTTGAACTCAGTGGCGGTGAGGTCAACTGGCTCGTTGTGGTGTAACACCAGGTGGCGGTCGAAATCGATGACCAGGCTACGGCTGACGAAGGCCCGGGCGGCCCTGGGCTCACTGGAGCCAGCCGAGCGCTGCAAGACAGCACCCACTCGGGCCGTAAGCTCGGCGAAGCTGAAGGGCTTGATCACGTAGTCATCTATTCCCAGACGAAAGCCCCTGAGCCTGTCCCTCTCCTCGCCCTTTGCCGTGAGCATGATCAGGGGGGTGTTGGTCAGCTCCCGGATGCGCTGCGCCGTCTCCCAACCATCGATCTGAGGCATCATCACATCCAGGATGACCAGGTCCGGTTGCCGAACGTACAACTGTCGCAACCCTTCCCGGCCATCGGCGGCGCTATATACCT
>DYIS01000038.1:0-2216 GCA_020723545.1 Ktedonobacter racemifer | reverse complement strand
CCAGGTATTGGCCCAGGAGCCTGACCAGGGCCTGGTCGTCGTCAATCAGGAGGATCCTCTTCATTGCCTAGCCTGGCCAGGGGTAAGGTGAAGTTGAAGCGCGTCCCTGCCTGGGGTTTGCTCTCGACCCAGATATGCCCCCCTTGCGCCTCTACCAGTTTCCGAGTGACGTAGAGCCCCAAGCCATAACCATAGGTCTTCCGGTCATCGCCTGAGGCCACACGGTGGAATTTCTCGAAGATCTTGGTTTGTTCCCCCAGGGGAATGCCTGGCCCCTCGTCGGCAACTGAGATGAGCAGCGAGGGGGTCGAAGCGCTTGCCTCCTGCCCCCCTAACTTTTTGACCTCTATGGCGATCTCGCCTTTGTTGGGCGAGTACTTCACGGCGTTGTCCAGCAGGTTGAGCAGGATCTCTGCCAGGGCGTCCTCGTCACCCCAGGCCATGGGGAGGTACCCCCAGGTGGGGAGGCGAAAGCGCCGCTCACCGGCTCGCACCTGGGTGTTCTTTACCGCCTTTTCCACGATGGGAGGAACGGCTATGGGCCCCCGGTGCAGACATAGTCGCCCGGCCTCGATGAGAGACACGTTGAGGATGCCCTGGACCAGGCGGTTGAGGCGGGCACACTCCTGGGTCATGATCCTCAGGGCCTCCCGCTGCGCCCGGTCCAGGTTACCCCCAAACTGCAGGATCAGCTCGATGCCGCCGCTGATGTTGGTCAGAGGCGTGCGCAACTCATGGGAGACCAGGGAGATGAACTCGCTCTTGAGGCGATCCAGTTGCTGTAATTCCTCGTTTTTGCACCCTAGCTCAGTCATGGCTTCTTGCAGGCTCTGGGTGCGCTGTCTCACCTTCTCCTCGAGTTCCAGGTTGAGTCGCTCCATCCTGGCCCGCGCCGCCTCCTCGACACGTTCCCGTTCCTCCAGGCTGCGGGTGATCCAGTTCAGGGTCAGGCCCACCAGGGTGGGTCCCAGGAGGCCGAAGAAAAGGACCTCGGCGGAGAAGTGGAGGCCCAGCAGGTTCCTCTCCAGGATGGCGTGCTCATACGTCTCGTAGGCGAGAACAATGAGGAACAAAAGCGCGGGCAAGGCCCAGCGCAGGTGCAGGATCTGCCTATGGAATCCTTTGCTGTCTCCCCGCATTGCTGACATCCTTACGTTGCAGATGGAGTTCTTTCTCCCTATTCTACCAATCATGTCAGGGAAAAGCAAGGTGAAGCCTGCCCCTGCCGTTGATTGGAACGCGGTTTTGACCTGGCTTTGACCTGATTTTGACCTGGGTATGGTATAATGGCGGCTGAAAGGAGGATAAACCAATGGCAAGAAGCATGACCGCAAACACTAAGCTCTATCTTTTCCTCGCCCTGGCCCTGGTGGTTGCCCTTGGGGTGGTTACGTCCTGTGGCCCCACGCCGACGCCGGTGCCGCCCACCAAGCCACCGCCCACCGCCACACCGATGCCCCCTACGCCCACCAGGGCGCCGGAGCCCAACACGTTGGTGGCCCTGAAGGCTGCGGCCGCCCCCAAAGATGCCGCCGACGCTGCCTGGGCCAAGGCCACTCCACTGGCCTTCAAGGTCAACGGGATCGGTAGCCTCAGCGGCAAGAGTGTAGACGTAACCGCCAAGGCCCTCTACACCGATGGCGACATCTACCTCCTCTTCGCCTGGAAGGATGCCCAGGCCAGCCTGGTCAAGGGGGCCTGGCAGTTCGACGGCACCAAGTGGGCCAAGCAGAAGGGCGACGAGGACCGCCTGGCTATCATGTGGGAGATCGCCCCCATCGCCAACTTCGCCGCCCAGGGCTGCGCGGTCACCTGTCACGGCAAAACCATGGGCACCAACGCCGCTGCCGAGAAGGGCGACCTCTGGCACTGGAAGTCCTATCGCTCCAACCCCCTGGGTTTCGCCGACGACGGGTACATCGTCCAGGATGATGCGGCCAAGGGAGAGACCGGCCGCAAGTCCGACCCCGGGGGCGGCGGCGACTCCAAGAATGAGACCAAGGAGAAGGACAAGCCCGCCCTGATGCAGGACCCGAACAAGCCGCCCACCGCCAAGGGCTTCCTTCTTAAGGATGAGGCCGTGGAGATCAAGGACTACAAGGCCTTCAAGGCCGGGGATGTGGTGCCCTTCCGCATCCTTACCAGGCCCAGCGGCAGCCGGGGTGACATCAAGGCCGTGGGTGTCTGGCAGGATGGCACCTGGACTCTCCTCCTCA
>DYIS01000037.1 GCA_020723545.1 Ktedonobacter racemifer | reverse complement strand
CCCATTGGCGGAAAAGAATCCCTGGAATTCATTTTGCTGGGTCCGGCGGGCGACGATGAGGTGGTGCGATGTGGGCAGTGCGGATATGCTGCCAACCGGGAGAAGGCCCGGGCCAGGAAAGTACATATTGCCCAGGGAGCGCCAGCCTCACTGTATGAAGTCTCCACGCCGGGAGTCAAGACCATAGCCGCGCTGGCTGCCTTCTTGGGGATCCCCGAGCATAAGACCCTGAAAGCGGTCTTTTATGCCGCCGATGGGCGGTTGATCTTCGCGGTCATTCGGGGTGATCTCACCATCAACGAGGTGAAGCTGAGAAACCTGCTACAATGCCAGGAGTTGCGCCTGGCCTCCGATGAAGAGGTGAAGTTAGCCGGCCTGGTGGCCGGCTCCGCCTCGCCGGTGGGGTTGACCGGCATCCCCATCATCGCCGACGATTCCGTGGCCGATGGAAATAACTTCGTGGCTGGGGGCAACCGCTCGGATATCCATCTCGTGAACGTGAATTACCCCCGGGATTTCACGGCAGAAACTCTGGCCGACATCGCCCTGGCGCGGGATGGAGATGGCTGCCCCAGGTGCCCGGGCTCTCTGCAGATCGCCAAGGGGCTAGAGGTGGGCCACGTTTTCAAACTGGGAACGCTCTACAGCGAGCCCATGAGGGCAACCTTTCTGGATAGAAATGGCCATGAACAGCCTGTTCTCATGGGCTGCTATGGCATCGGCATCGGACGACTCTTGGCCGCCGCGGTGGAGCAAAATCACGACGAAAGGGGCATCATCTGGCCCCAGGCCATTGCCCCTTACACGATTCACCTTTGTGCCCTGGGCGTGGACAATGATAACGTTCACCAGGCGGCGGAAAAGTTGTACACCGCTCTTCGCGACGGCGGGCACGAAGTGCTATTTGACGATCGTTTGGAGAGCCCAGGGGTCAAGTTCAACGATGCCGACTTGCTTGGATTGCCGCTGCGGGTCGTCATCAGCCCGCGGACGCTCTCCAACGACTGCGTGGAGGTCAAACGCCGCCGGGACAAGTGCTCCACCTCGACCAGCTATGGCAGCCTGGTCCAGCGACTGCCGGAGTGGTTACGCTCGTGAAGTGAAGGATAGGTCCAACCGGGACTTGCGTTATTGCTAGAAAAGTGCTATACTCTCGGCGGAAAAGTGGGTATCCCCCACTTTTCTTGTTGTCAGGCAATTTTCTCGGGAGGCAACGATAGATGAAAAACGATTTCATCGCTGCCATTTCACAATTGTGCTCGGAAAGGGGGATTTCCCGAGACGTGGTGATCCAGGCCATCGAGGCGGCGCTGATCTCTGCCTACAAGCGCAACTTTGGCCCCGGTCAAAACATCGTGGCCCGCATCGACCAGGACACCGGCGAGGCCAGGGTTTTCGCCCAAAAGCAGGTTGTGGAAGAGGTCCAGGACAGTCGACTGGAGATATCCCTGGTCGAGGCGAACAAGGTCCTGCCTGAGGCAAAGGTCGGCGACATCGTCGAATTTGAGATGACGCCCAAGGATTTCGGCCGCATAGCAGCTCAAACGGCCAAGCAGGTGGTCACTCAGAGGCTGTGAGAGGCCGAGCGTGAGGTGGTATATGCCGAGTACACCGACCGGGAAGGCGATATCGTCATGGGAGTGGTGCAACGTATTGAGCCCAGGGCAGTGGTGTTGGAGTTGGGCAGCAAAGTAGAGGCGATTCTTCCCGCCAGTGAACAGGTGCCCTCGGAGGACTATTATGTGGGCCAGAGACTAAAGGCGTATCTCTTGGAGGTGCACCGGGCCAGCAAAGGCCCTCAGATCACGGTGTCCAGGACCCACCGTAACCTGCTGCGACGCCTGTTCGAGCTGGAGGTCCCGGAGATATTCAATGGCACTATCGAGCTGAAATCTATCGCCCGAGAGCCGGGGATGCGGTCGAAGGTAGCGGTGGCCGCTCGACAGGAGGGGTTGGACCCCGTCGGTTCCTGCGTGGGGCAACGGGGGGTGCGCATACAAAACATCGTGAACGAGTTGAACGGCGAGAAGATCGATGTGGTGCTGTGGAGCCCGGACCCAGCGGTATACGTTGCCAACGCCCTGAGCCCCGCCCAGATCGAGCGGGTGGAGATCAATGCGGAGGAGAAGACCGCTTTCGTTAAAGTGTCAGACAGGCAGCTCTCGCTGTGCATTGGCAGGGAGGGGCAGAACGTCCGCCTGGCAGCCAAATTGACCGGTTGGCGCATAGATATCAAAAGCAGCAGCGATCTGGCTGCGGAGCAGGGCTCTAGGCCCAAGAAGCCCGTGCACGTGGCTGGTGCCGGCGAGGCTGAATCGCTGCTGAAAATAAAGCTGGAAGAGGCCCTGAGGGAAAAGGCGGCCAGGGAGAGCCAGGAGGCGGCGAAACCCGAGGCGGTCAGGCTCTCCGAGAGCACTATTTAGGCTCATGGTTTGATCTCTTGACCGGAGAGAGGAATCGTGTCCCCAAAACATATCCCTATGCGCACCTGTGTGGCCTGCCGCCAAAGCCGACCCAAGCGCGAGTTAGTTAGAATCGTCCGGACCCTGGACGGCCAGGTGATGGCAGACCCCACCGGGAAAAGAGCCGGAAGGGGTGCCTATCTCTGTTGGGATCGGAAGTGCTGGGAGAGCGCCCTGAAGAAAAAGACATTGGAATTTGCTTTGCAGACCCATATCGGGCGCGACGACCAGGCCAAACTGGAGGAATTCGGTCAATCCGTACCTGTAAGTGGATCGGGCACAGATATCGGGCTCTGGAGGCAACAGGCCCTCAAGACAATTGCGGGCCGGGAAAAGGAGTAGGGCATGACGGAGACTGAGAATCATAAGACAAACGAAGACGAAAAGAAGCCAGCGACTGGTTTGGGTTCAAAAGCCAGTGAGGTCTCTGGATCAGCAGCCAGCCGACCGCCAGCCAGGCCGCCAACTGGGGGGAAACCACCGACAACGCCCGCCAGGCGCAAGCCAGAGCCTGCCCGCTCCACCATAAGCTGGATCAGGCCACGCTCCGAGGCGAAAAAGCCTGCGCCGGCACCCAGCCCGGTGAAAGGCCGCATCGACCTTGGAGCAAAGCCACAGCCGTCCACGCAAGCCCCCAGACCTCAACCCTGGCCTGGGGCAGGACGACCGCCAGTCGGGTTCGCATTGCGGCCGATCCCGTCTGGAGCCAGTCGGGAAAGTCAGGTCCAGCCGGCCCCAACCGCTCCGCCACCTGCAGCCAAGCCCGAGGTGCTTCGCCCAGAGCCTGGGCCACGGCCAGTGGAGGCACCGCGTTCAACCGGTGAGGCCGCTATCCCTGCGGCAGTGCCTACGGCGCCGGTCGCGCCACAGGTGAGGCCACCGTCACCGTCCCAGCCTGGCTTTATCCCGCGGCCCACCTTTGCCGGGCCCAGGTTTGGGGCGCTCCCAGGTGCTCCTTCGTCGGCTGCCGGGGCACCACCACAACCGGGCCGGCCGATGCTGGGAGGCCGCGCTCGACCGGGGCAGGCTCCTGGTTGGATCGTTTCGAAAACCGATTCGCGCCGCCGCACCAGCTTCAAGCCAAAGCCCGAGCGGGCAAGAAAAGCAGAAGATGTGCGGCTCAAGGTCGGTCCTCAGAAACTCCAGGTAGCTAGCTTCGAACCAGAGGCCGGGCTGCTGAGGGTGCGCCCCACTGTTGGAAAGAAGCCGGCCAGGCTGGCAAAACCAAGGGCGGCGCTGCTCGGGGTCAAGCCTGAGCCAGTGGATATTTCTCCTAAACCGTTGATTCTGGAAGCCGTCCCCGGGGTCCCGGCACCTGGGAGCGGTGAGGCCGCGCGAGCCTTGGCGATCCCGCGGATCATCAGCGTCAAAGATCTGGCGGAGGCCCTGGGTTTCGGGCCGGTGGAGGTCATAAAGGAGCTGATGAAGAACGGCATCATGGCCGGGATAAATCAGACCGTCGATTTTGACACCGCTGCCATCGTGGCCTCGGATTTGGGCATCGAGGTGCAATTGGCGCAGGAACAGGCGCCTATGACCGCCGTTGTCCAGGAAATGAAGAAGGAGCCGGTTAGGGTTCGGCGCATCGCGGAGGAGGATCGGGCCCATCTGGTTTCCAGGCCGCCAGTGGTCACGGTCATGGGACACGTGGATCACGGCAAGACACTGCTCCTGGATGCCATTAGGGAGACCAACGTCATCGCCACCGAGGCGGGAGGCATTACTCAGCACATCGGCGCTTACCAGGTGGAGAAGAACAACCACAAGATCACCTTCCTGGATACGCCCGGGCACGAGGCCTTCACCGCCATGCGGGCCCGGGGTGCCCAGGTCACCGATATCGCCGTCCTGGTAGTGGCGGCTGATGACGGCGTCATGCCCCAGACCCTGGAGGCCATGAACCATGCCAGGGCCGCCCAGGTCCCCATCATCGTCGCCTTGAACAAGATCGATAAGGAAAACGCCAACCCCGATCGAGTGAAACAACAGCTATCGGACGCTGGTTTGGTGGTGGAGGAGTGGGGCGGTGATACCATTTGCGTGCCCGTCTCCGCCAAGAAGAAGATCGGGATCGAAGCCCTTCTGGAGATGATCCTCCTGGTAGCTGAGATGGCCGATCTTAGAGCTAATCCAAATCGCCGGGCCACCGGCACGATCATCGAAGCGGAGATGGACAGGAACAAGGGGCCCCTGGCCACGGTTCTCGTACAGAACGGAACCCTGAGGTTGAACGATAATGTCGTGGTGGGCAGCATCTTCGGCAAGATCAGGGCCATGTTCAATGACAAAGGAAAACGGGTCAGAAAGGCCGAGCCGGCGACTCCGGTGGAGATACTGGGCCTGACCGATGTGCCCCAAGCGGGGGACATGCTGGAGGTAATGGCCGATGAGGGGACTGCCCGTGCCATCGCGGCGCAGCGAGCTGAGCAGAAGCAATGGGAGGCAGCAACACAGATCACGCCCAAAGTCACGCTAGACGAACTGTTCGCTCAGGTCCAGGCTGGAGCGGTCAAGGAGTTAAACGTAATACTCAAGGCCGATGTGCAGGGCTCCATCGAACCAATTCGCGATTCGCTGTTGCGCCTGGGCAACGAACAAGTCAAAGTGAAGATAATTCACGAGGGCACCGGCAATATCTCCGAGTCCGACATCATGTTGGCGGCAGCCTCTAAGGCCATCGTCATTGGCTTCAATTCCAGCCCGGATCCGGCAGCCAGGCGCCAGGCGGAGGCCCAGGGGGTGGACGTACGCGAGTACGACATCATATATAACCTTGTCGATGAGGTGAACAAGGCCCTCACCGGGCTCTTGGAGCCGAAGTACGAGAACGTGATCGAGGGCCATGCCGAAGTGCGTGCTACCTTCAGGGTGAGCAAGGGAGAAATGGTGGCCGGCTGCATGGTACTAGATGGCCAGATCACGCGAGCCTCCTTGGTAAAAGTTCAACGTAACGGGGAGACGATCTTCGACGGAAAGGTGGCCTCCCTACGTCGTTTCAAGGAGGATGTCCGAGAGGTAACTGCTGGCTACGAGTGCGGCATTGGCTTAGAAGGCTTTAGTGATTTCAAGGAGAAGGATATCCTGGAGGCCTACAGAAAGGAGCGGGCCAGCGTATCCCTGAACTGACTTTCGGCATTCGGCCAGGGAGGCTTGGCTTGAAAGGAATGTCGAGGAGAGCAGAAAGAGTCAGCGAGCTGATCCGGGACGAGATCAGCGAGCTCTTGCGCCGGCAGACTCGCGACCCGAGGCTGTCTGGCAACTCCGTGATCTCCATCACCCAGGTGGAACTGACCGATGACCTGCGGTTCGCCAAGGTCTATGTAAGCATCCTGGGGGCATCAGCGGAGGAGAACAGGGAGGCCTTTGGCAGCTTAGTGCACGCCACCGGTTTCTTTCGCCACGAGCTTGGCCAGAGACTGTCGCTGCGCTATGTGCCGGAGATCAGCTTCAAGCTGGACACATCTATTCAGCAGGGCGACCGGATCATGCAGCTTTTAAAGGAAATCGAGAAGAAGGAAGAGTAGGATTGCATGGCAAGCGCTGATGCTGTTCTTTTGATCTCCCAGGCGCGGCGAATCCTGATCGTCGCCCACATTAATCCGGATGGCGATGCCCTGGGCTCTGCTCTGGGGCTTTACTACGGACTGGTGCGCCTGGGCAAGAGCTGTGAACTGGCCTGCCCCAGCCCCGTTCCTTCGTCGTTCTCCTTCTTGCCTGGTGTTGAGCTATTCCACCAGCAGGTCACCCAACGACCAGATCTATTGATCGTGCCCGATTGTAGCGACGTGGACCGGCTGGAGGGGCTTTTCGAGCCAGGACTCTTGGCCGGCGTCCCCACCCTGAACATCGATCACCACATCACCAATCGGAGGTTCGGCACGGTCAATTTCATCGACCCGGCCGCCGCCGCAGTAAGCGAGATGGTGTTGGATCTGCTGCAACGGCTGGGCGTTGCCATCGATCCCCGCATCGCCACCTGTCTTTTGACGGGCCTGGTCACGGACACGCTGGGATTCGGCACTACCTCCGTCACCGCCCGGACATTGAGGGCCGCAGCTCTACTGATGGAAGCCGGAGCGTCCCTGGCACAGATCACAGAGGCGGTTTTCAATGCCCGAGCGTTGGCCACGGTGCGTTTATGGGGCAAGGTGCTTACTGAGTTTCAAGTTGACGGGCCGATAGTTTGGGCCAAGATCAGCCAGGCGCTACTTAGAGAACATGGGGTTCCGGAGGACGAGGTCAAAGGCCTGGTGAGCTTTCTGCGGGGAACTCAGGGAACCTTGGTGGCGGTGCTCTTTGTGCAAAACGGCAACGGTGGCGTTAAGATCGAGTTCCGGTCCAATGGCAAGGTCGACGTGGCCGATCTGGCCGCCCGATTGGGGGGAGGGGGACATCGCTCCGCCTCAGGCTGTACGGTTAAGGGGAGCATGACGGTGGTGGAAAAGAGGGTCCTGGGCCTGGTACGCCAGGCCTTGCAGCTGACCGAGTTGGCCCCTGGGGACTCGTAGTCTCCGCGGGCCCTTCTCGGGTTTTCCTTTATGAGCGTAGACGGGATACTCAACGTCCACAAGCCTGGAGGCCTGACCTCCCACGATGTGGTGGAGGCGGTCAGGATCTGGTCCCAGCAGAAGAGGGTCGGCCACGCCGGCACACTGGATCCCCTGGCCACCGGCGTGTTGATCCTGTGCCTGGGCCGTGCTACCAGATTAGCCTCCTATCTGGAGGAGGGCACCAAGAGCTATTGCGCCGAGGTTTTCCTGGGTGTGACCACGGATACGGACGATGCCCAGGGGCGCATTTTATCTACTGCTCCGGTCGAAGCCACACTGGCCGACCTGGAAGGCGCCCTGGCAGCGCTCCAGGCGCAGCGGCAGCAGGTGCCGCCCCGCTATGCCGCCATCAAGCGCCAGGGCGTGCCTTACTATCGTCTGGCAAGGCAAGGCCTTGATTTCGAACCCACGCCCAGGGAGGTCCGAATTCATCGTATTGAACTGGTGGCCTGGGAGCCGCCAACGGCGGTCTTGGCGGTGGAATGCGGCAAAGGGACCTACATACGTTCCCTGGCCCGG
This sequence comes from Ktedonobacter racemifer, assembly GCA_020723545.1. Classification (GTDB taxonomy): domain Bacteria; phylum Chloroflexota; class DTOL01; order DTOL01; family JACQYG01; genus JACQYG01. Next base: position 6,085 of record DYIS01000037.1, on the reverse strand, counting down.
GACCTGGGGCAACTGATGGGTTGTGGGGCACACCTGAGGAGCCTGGTCCGGCTCAGGTCTGGCCGATTCTACCTGGAAGATGCCGTAGATATGGAAAACCTGCAACTGGGCTTTGCTCATGGTTTTTGGGAAGAGTTCCTGTACCCGGTGGACGAAGCGGTCCTGGGCTACGATGCCATGATCCTGGGCCAGGCCAACGCAAACCGGGTCAAGAATGGCCAGCGCCTGTCTTTTTCAAAGGGCCCCAGTGACCGCGCTGAGAGGTCCTGGCCGTGTCGAGCCTATTCTCTCCAGGGACAGTTCCTGGCACTGATGAGCTGGGACCAGGTGCGCGGCCATTGGCTTCCAACCAAGGTATTTGTATAGTCTGAGCACGGTAAGAGACAGGACAGGTGAATGCAGGTGGTTGAAGAACTGGAGAAGATCGCTTCCGATAGCGATGTGGTGGCCAGTGTAGGGGTCTTCGATGGGGTTCACATCGGCCATCAAGAGCTGCTTCGGCGAGCCGTCGCTCGAGCCCAGGAGGCGGGTTGTCTGAGCGCGGCCATTACCTTTCACCCTCATCCCCGGGCGGTTCTCGGCCAGGGCATACAGCAAACCTATCTGAACGACCTACCTGAACGTCTCGGCTTGATCAAGTCGCTGGGCATAGATGTCGTCGCCACCCTAACCTTCACCCCGCAGTTAGCGTGCCTTTCCGCCCAGGAGTTCATGCAACTGATCTCTAGCCACCTACGGGTTAAGGAACTCGTGGTAGGCGATGGTTTTGCGTTGGGACGCCACCGGGAGGGCACGGTGGAGGTGCTGCGGTCCATTGGAGAACAATTGGGCTTCGCCGTCAATGCCGTGGGGCCAGTAGTCGTCGACGGGGCAATCGTGAGCAGCTCCAGGATCCGGGATCTGTTAAGAAGCGGCGATGTTATTGGCGCACAGGGGCTCCTGGGTCGCCGCTATAGCCTGGGCGGCCCAGTGGTACAAGGGGCAGGTCGCGGCCGAGCCATTGGATTTCCAACTGCCAACATTGCGGTCCCGCCGGAGCGCACCATCCCCTTGGATGGCGTGTACGTGGTTTACGCCTACATCTGGGGCGAATCACGTCCAGCGGTAACCAGCATCGGCACCAGGCCCACTTTCGATAACGGCTTGCGGATGGTTGAGGTCCATATCCTGGATTTTGACGAGGATATCTACGGACAGGAGTTGAAGATCGAGTTCGTGAGTCGGTTGAGAGGGGAGGAGCGTTTCGCTTCCGTGGCCGCGCTGGTTGCCCAGATCGAGGCCGACGTGGCCGCTGCCCGGAAGATGCTGCTGGGGCGCCCCGACTTGCAAGCCTCGCCCAGGCCGCAAGAGACTCCTGCTGAGCCTTGACGATGGGGGAAAGAAGTGCTATCATTGCGGCACGTTAAGTTGAGGTAAGAGCCAAATGGACTTCCTGAGCACGCGGGGTTTCAAGTATATCTATCGCCGGCGTGCCCAGGGGCCTGGTGTGGGAGCATAGCAGGGGCAAACACCAAGCCATGGGCACGCTGAAGCTGAGGCCCGTGGCGATTTTTGTGCCTTTTTGGCCATGGGCGTGATCACGTCCATGGCATTTCTGTATAAGGGGTCGAAAATGGATCTGGACCGTCTTCTGCATCGCGCCGTGGCGGAGATAATAACCGAAGAAGAGTTGCTCGCCCGCCTGCGGACAGGCCGGCCCCTCAGGCTGAAACTGGGGTTTGACCCCACTAAGCCAGACCTGCACCTCGGCCACGCCGTCGCCCTGCGCAAGCTGCGGCAATTCCAGGAGCTGGGGCACCAGGTGGTCCTGATCGTTGGAGACTGGACGGCCCAGATTGGAGACCCGTCGGGCAGGGACGAAAGCCGCTCTGTCCTTTCGCCCGAGCAGGTAAGAGCGAACGCCCAGACTTATATGGAGCAGTTTTTCAAGGTGGTGGACAAGGACCGAACCGAAGTACGCTGGCAGAGCGAGTGGTTCGGTGAGTTCACCCTGGCTGACGTGTACGATTTGACCAGGCGCTTCACTCTGGCCGACATGATGGAGCATGAGACCTACAACAGCCGCTTCAAGGCTGGTCAGCCGATAACCATCATGGAGTTGATGTACCCATTGTTGCAGGGCTATGACTCGCTGGCCATAGATGCCGACGTGGAGTTCGGTGGCACCGACCAGAAGTTCAATATCCTGGTCGGCCGCCGGCTTCAGGCCATGCTGGGAAAGACCCCCCAGAGCGTGTTCCTGGTGCCGCTCCTGATGGGTGCCGACGGGCGCAAAATGAGCAAGAGTTTCGGCAATACCATCGACCTGGCTGAGCCGCCCGCGGAGATGTATGGCAAGGTCATGTCCATCTCCGATACGGTGTTGATCGAGTACTTCACGTTGACCACCGACGTCACGGAGGCCGAGATCGCCGCCATGCAGGAGAGGATGGCGGTCGGAACGGTGAACCCCCGGGATCTAAAGATGCGCCTGGCCAGGGAGATCGTGGCTCAATTCCACGGTCCGCGGGCAGCAAAGGCAGCCGAGGGCGAGTTCACCCGGATCTTCCAGCGACGAGAGCTCCCCAGCGACATGCCCGAATTCGAGCTCACCACGCCGGTGGCGCTCTGCACTTTCCTGGCTGATGCTGGACTGGCCAGGTCAAAGAGCGAAGCCAAAAGGCTCACGCTACAAGGCGCGGTGGAGGTCGATGGCCAGAAAGTACTGGACCCGGACCGCCTGATCCCTGTTCTCCCGATAGTCAACTCCGTGATTCGAGTGGGCAAGCGGCGATTTTGCCGCGCCCTGCTAAAACACGACCAGTAAAAGAAGCTGAACAAGCAGAAGCCCCTCACCAAATGCACGATGAGGGGCTTCTGCTTGCCTGGTACGGGAAGCGCTCGTCATTTCTGGGCAGCCTCTCGTTCCTTTTTGGCCTGTTCGATGATCCCCTGGGCAATGTGGCCCGGGACCTCCTCGTAATGCGCGAACTCCATGCTAAAGATGCCCCGGCCCTGGGTGATGGAGCGCAGGTCGGTGGCGTATCTCTGTACCTCCGCCAGCGGCGCCTGGGCGGAGATGACGCTCAGGCCCGACTTCGGCTCCATCCCTAAGACCCGGGCCCGCTTGGAGTTCAGGTCACCGATAACGTCGCCCATGTATTGCTCGGGCACGGTTATCGTCAGATTGACGATGGGCTCCAGGAACACGGGCCGGGCGTTGGGGTCGCTCACCCCTTTTCTGATCGCTCCGATTGCCGCCAGCTTGAAAGACATCTCCGATGAATCCACCGGGTGATAAGACCCATCGTACAGGGTGACCCGAAGGTCGATGATCGGATAGCCGGCCAGTGGGCCTTCTAAAAAGGCCTCCTTAACACCCTTCTCCACCGCCGGGATATAATTCTTGGGCACTGCACCGCCCACCACTCGCTCCGCGAACTCCACCCCGCTGCCCCTGGGCAGCGGCTCCAGTTCCAGAAACACGTGGCCGTACTGGCCGTGGCCGCCAGTCTGCTTCTTGTGCCTGTACTCCGCATTGACCTTGGAGAGGATCGTCTCTTTATACGGGATCTTGGGCACGGACAGGGTTACGTCTACGCCGAATTTGCGACGCATGCGCTCCGCGGCGATTTCCACGTGGGATTCCCCCATCCCAGCGACGAGTGTTTCGGCGGTATCCGCCTGGCGCGTGATGGAAATGGTAGAGTCCTCCTCGGCCAGGCGGGCCAACGCTGCCCCCAGCTTATCCAGGTCGGCCTTGGTCTTCGGTTGAATGGCCGCCGTAAAGGATGGTGCCGGGAACTCTATACCTGGGAGAAGCACCGGGTGATCCTTAGTGCAAAGGGTGTCGCCGGTGGCGGTTTCGGCCAATTTGGCCACCGCGCCCACCTCGCCGGCACCCAGTTCTACCACCGGCTCCTGGCTCTTGCCATGCAGCACGAAAAGCTGGCCAATGCGCTCCTCGGTATTCCGGGTTGAATTGTATACCCGGGAATCGGAGTGGATGGTGCCGGAGTACACCCTGAAGTAGGTCAACTTGCCCACATAGGGGTCGGCCGTGGTCTTGAAAACCAGCGCCGCCAGGGGTAGGGTTGACTTGGGTTCCAGCGCCTCGTCGCGGCCGGTGGCCAGGTTTCGGGCTTGGGCCGGAGGGGCGTGTAGGGGGGACGGTAGATAATCGACTATGGCCTCCAGGAGCGGCGGGATCGCCTTGTTAGCGGTGGCTGTGCCACAGAGGACCGGGACAACCTTCGCCTCCAGGACGCCGGCCCGGAGGCCCCGGGCGATCTCGACCTCGGTCAGTTGCTCGCCCTCCAGGTACTTGGTGATCAACTCGTCATCGGTCTCCGCTGCCGCCTCCACCAGCTTCTCTCGTGCCGCCTCGGCCTGGGCCTTTAAGTCCTCGGGCACCGGTGCCTCTTCGCCCTTGGAACCTACATAGGCCTTCATGCGCACCAGGTCCACGACCCCCTTGAAGTTCTCCTGGGACCCAATGGGAAGCTGGATGGGGACCACCGAGTTGCCGAATCTGGACTGAAGTTGCTCCAGCGTGCGGTGGAAATCGGCGTTTTCGCGATCCATCCGGCTGATGAAGGCCAGCCTGGGCAGCTTGCGTTCGTCGGCGTACTTCCACACCAGCTCTGAACCCACTTCAACCCCGGCCACCGCGCAGAAGACGATGATAGCGGCGTCCACAACCCGCGCAGTCTCCTTCACCTCGCCGACGAAATCGGCATAGCCAGGGGTGTCGATCAGGTTGATCTTGTTGCCTTTCCATTCGACGGGCAAGAGAGAGAGATTAACCGATATATGGCGCTTGATCTCCTCTGGGTCGTAGTCGGAAACCGTGGTGCCCTCCTCAACCCTGCCCAGGCGGTTGATGGCGCCAGAGGCGAAGAGCATGGCCTCGGCCAGTGAGGTCTTCCCGGCACCGCCGTGAGAGAACAGCCCTACGTTTCGCAACCGCTCAGTGGTGTACGATTTCACCCCAACCTCCTCAAATTGACTGCCCGCACGACTGACGGACGGCCTCGGCGCATTATAGCACAGAAGGGCACCCCTGGCAATTCAATGGGCCTAGCCCGCCAGGGCCACGCCGCGGTTGTGCGAGATCACCCTGGTCTCCCGGGGTGAGAGGGCCTCCTGGAAGATCTGCAGTGCCCGATGCGGGTCGGCCTTGCCACAGGTGAAGATGTCCAGGGCCAGGAAGTTGCGTTCAGGATAGGAGTGGAAGGAGATGTGAGATTCGGATAGAAGCGCGAAGCCGGTGACCCCACCGCCGCGTACCCGTTGCGTCGAACCAACGTCCGCCGGGAAACGGATCAAACAGAGCTCGGCTATCAGGTGGAGCCCACTGACCACTGCCGCCCGTACCAAGAGATCCTTCAGGAACCTTTCATCGGTCATGAGCCTTGAATCTACCCCGTACATATCGGCCAGGAGATGTTTTCCGAGCACTTCGACTCCGTTACAGCAACTTTACAAACTCGTCTACACTGAGACCAGCCTGTCTAACAATGGCACGTAAAGTGCCCCTGTCCAGTTCTTTATGGTCAGGAACAACTACCTGAGCGAAGGGGTCATCCCGACGTAGAATCATATGACTCCCCTCCTGCCGTTCAGATAGAATCCAACCTTGCCAAGTGCTTTGGCGCCCTCCCTCCCTGAAATCCTTGGTAACTTGCTCATACGGCCACCATCAATGTGTCAAAGTGCTCTTCAGGAACAGGCAAGCCATCTTCTTCAAGGGCGGCGATGTATCCCTGAATCGCCTCTTTGATATTGGCGATGGCCTCTTCTTTCGTCTTCCCCTGACTAATGCAACCAGGCAGGCTGGGGCATTCAGCCACCCAATAGCCGTCTTCACCAGAATAAATAATCACTTGTCTCATTATTCCGCCTCCATTCAAGCCACCGTTTCGCCAAACTTACATTTCACGACACAAAAGTGTCGTGAATCCAACATACATTTTGTTGCTACTGCCGGCTTAGCGAGGGTGCCATTTGGCCCAACCTTCCAGATAATACCACAGGAGCGGCGACTCGTTCAAGGTGTTCACCGCCACCGGCACCTCGGCGATGTCCGCGTCGAAGGAGAACATGC
>DYIS01000036.1:9088-14024 GCA_020723545.1 Ktedonobacter racemifer | reverse complement strand
GCTGATCCCGGCGCAACCCGGGCAAGACTTCGCGCACCGCCCGCCGCCCGGGCCTGCCGATGACATCGCCTACCATCAAAACACGCATGAGCGAGTCACTGGGCCTGAGGCGCAAGCTTGAACCTCAGGCCCAGAGCCTTTCTATTTCGCGTAGTCCACGGCCCGGGTTTCCCGGATGACCGTCACCTTGATCTGCCCCGGATACTCCAGGCTTTCCTCTATCTTCTTCACGATGTCCCGGGCCAGGCGCACGGCAGACAGGTCATCGACCTCCTCGGGCTTGACGATGATGCGCACCTCACGGCCCGCCTGGATGGCGAAGGACTTCTCCACCCCGGCGAAGGAGTTGGCCACGTTCTCCAGGGCCTCCAGGCGTTTCACGTAGCTCTCCAGGGTCTCTCGCCGGGCGCCCGGCCGGGCACCGGAGATGGCGTCCCCGGCCTGGACCAGGATGGCCTCCACCGATTGCATCTCTTCCTCGCCATGGTGGGCTGCGATGGCGTGCACTACCTTGGGCGACTCGCCCAGGCGCTTGGCGATGTCGGCCCCGATGAGGGCGTGGGGCCCCTCCACCTCGTGATCCACCGCCTTGCCGATGTCGTGCAACAGCCCCGCCCGCTTGGCCACCTTTACGTCGGCCCCCAGCTCCGCGGCCATCATGGCCGCGAACTGGGCGGTTTCGATGGAATTCAGGAGCACGTTTTGGCCATAGCTGGTGCGGAACTTCAGCCTCCCAACCAGCTTGACCAGGTCGGGGTGTATCCCGTGGATACCCAGTTGATAGCAGGCTTGCTCGCCCTCCTGGACGATAATGGCGTCGACCTCCTGTTTGGCTTTGTTCACCACCTCTTCGATGCGTCCGGGGTGAATGCGGCCATCCAGGATGAGTTTGGTCAAGGCGAGTCGGGCCACCTCCCGGCGGACCGGGTCGAAGCCGGAGAGGATCACCGCCTCCGGGGTATCGTCGACGATCAGGTCCACACCGGTGGCATTCTCCAAGGCGCGGATATTGCGACCTTCCCGGCCAATGATGCGCCCCTTCATCTCATCGTTGGGGAGCGGCACCACCGATACCGTGGTCTCAGCCACCTGGTCGGCCGCGTAGCGCTGGATGGCGGCAGCGATGATCTCCCGGGCCCTGCGGTCACCCTCCTCTTTGGCTTCTAACTCGATCTCGCGGATTTTGCGGGAGACATCCTGGCGAACCTCGGCCTCGATTGCTTTGAGCAAGAGATCCTTGGCCTCGCTGGTGGTCAAGCCGGAGATGCGTTCCAGTTCCTTGAGTTGTTGTTTCCTTAGGGTATCCAGCTCCTGGCGTGCCTGGTCTAGTTCCTTTTCCCGGTTGGTGAGCGTCCTTTCGCGGCGCTCGATGCCCTCGATCTTGCGATCGAGGTTCTCCTCCTTTTGCTGGAGGCGCCTTTCCTGGCGTTGCAACTCGTTGCGACGTTCGCGGTTCTCCGCCTCTACCGCGGCGCGCAGCTTTATGACCTCGTCTTTGCCTTCAAGCAACAGCTCCCTTTGTTTGGTCTCGGCCTCTTCCAAGAGCCTCTTGGCGTCCTCACGGGCGGTTTTGATCTGCTTACTAGCTCGGAACTGCCAGAATAAATAGCCCAAACCAAAAGCGACGACAATGATGAGAAGGTTTTCGACGATGAGTTGGGCTATTTCCATTAAGTCACCTCTCTTTCGCCTCAAGAATCAGAATATTCATGAGCATTTTGAGTATTTAATGCCAGAAAATAATAATCCCTTTCATAGACAGTGTCAAGGGCGGAAAGCCGTGGGTCATGACGGCGGCCTGGCCTCCTTCCAGAGCCTGGCCACGGCACCCTTGGCGGTGTCGTAGGCGAAGCCCCGGCGCTGCAAGAAGGGAAGCAATTTTCGACAAAAGGTCTCCCAGTCAGCCTGGGCCAGGGCCCGGGCCCTCTTGGCGGCAGCGGCGTAGGCGCTCTCCTCTTCGTCCTGGGGAAGGTTCTCCTCGATGACGGAGGAGGCCAGGCCCTTTAAGCGGAGCTCCTGCCTCAGCAGGCGTTGTCCTCGGGGGCTGAAGGTGGAACGATTGTCCACCCAGAAGCGGGCGAAGGCATTGTCGTCGATGAGCCCTTCCCGCTTCAGGCGTTCCACGATGCTCTGGAGGATCTCCGGGGAGGTTTTCTTGCGGACGAGGTAGTGCCTGACCTCAGACTCACTGCGCGGGCGATAGGACAGGAAATGCAGCACTCGATCGTAGGTCCTCTCCAGGGCATCCCTATTCAGCAGGTCTCGAACCTGGTCGTCAGTCAGGGTCAGGCCTGTCCTCAGGCCAGCCTGCAAGACGACTTCCTTGGTGACCCGAAAGGCCTGGCCGCTGTCCAGGTGAATCTTCACTGTCGTCGTAGAGGTTTTTTCAGCCTCAATAGCAGTTATCGCGCCTTCCATCTTATCTCTCCCCGGAAAAACAAAAGACAGCCCACAAAGACTGTCTTTTGTGTTCAAAACAGTGGTGGCGGTCCGGCCCGCCAGGGTGGAATGTATTAGCAATGGCTCCGCCCGAATCTTGCTATTCTGGTGCCTCTCCGGCAACGGCCGGCGCCCCCTTATAGACAGCCACGTTGGCTTTGATCTGTGCCTCGATCTCCCTGGCCACCGCCGGGTTGCTGCGTAAATATTCCTTGGCGTTTTCGCGGCCCTGGCCCAGCCTGGTCTCGCCGAAGAGATAGAAGGACCCGCTCTTCTTGACGATCCCCATCTCGGTGCCCACATCAATGAGGTTCCCGTCCTTGGAGATGCCATGGTTGAACATCAGATCGAACTCTGCGGACTTGAAGGGCGGCGCTACCTTGTTCTTGACCACGCGGACGCGCACGCGGTTGCCTATGACTTCGTTCCCTTGTTTGATCTGCTCCACCTTGCGCATGTCCAGCCGTACCGAGGCGTAGAACTTGAGCGCCCGGCCGCCGGGGGTAACCTCGGGATTGCCGAACATGACGCCCACCTTCTCGCGCAACTGGTTGATAAAGATGACCGATGTCTTGGACTTGGCGATGGCAGCGGTGAGCTTACGCAGGGCCTGGGACATCAGCCGGGCCTGAAGGCCCACGTGGGCATCGCCCATCTCACCTTCGATCTCCGCCCGTGGCACCAGGGCGGCCACCGAGTCCACCACGACGACGTCCAGGGCGCCGCTGCGCACCAGGGCCTCGCAGATCTCCAGGGCCTGTTCGCCGGTGTCGGGCTGGGAGATATAGAGCTCCTCGACCTTGACGCCGCAGTTGGCTGCGTACTGAGGATCCAGCACGTGTTCGACGTCGATGTACGCCGCTATGCCCCCCAGGTTCTGAGCCTCGGCGATGATATGCTGCGCCAGGGTGCTCTTGCCAGAGGCCTCCGGGCCGAAGATCTCGGTTACCCTGCCCCTGGGTATCCCCCCGATGCCTAGGGCGAGGTCAAGGGCAATGGAGCCCGTGGGAATGACGCCCACGACCATCTTAGCCGAGGCCTCGCCGAGTTTCATGATGGCCCCCTTGCCAAAGCTGCGTTCGATCTGAGTTATCGCGGCATCGAGTGCCCGGCCTCGTTCCTGACTCTCTAGCCCCATTGTCCTCTCCATCATCTTCTACTCCTTTTATCAATTGTGGGTTCATGGTACAGCATGGCCAGCTATTTGTCAACGCCGTGTATCGGAACCGAGGTATAGCAGCAGGAGCTCCAGGGCAGCCTGGCTGGACTGTTCCTTGTTGGCCAGGCGGTCGCCCGTCCACACGTAGCGGCGGACCAGTTGGTCCTGGCCGGCATCCAGGACCAGATAGACCAGGCCTACGGGCTTGGTCGGCGTGCCGCCTCCAGGTCCGGCGATGCCGGTGACCGCCAGTCCCAGGCGGGCCCCGAAAAGTGCCCGTACCCCCCGTGCCATGGCCAGGGCCACCGCCTCGCTCACCGCTCCTTCTCTCACCAGGACGTCATGTCCTACTCCCAGAAGTCTCTCCTTGGCTTCGTAGGAGTAGGCCACTACGCTCCCGACGAAGTAAGCCGAGGAGCCGGGCACGTTGGTGAGCCGGTGGGTGATCAATCCACCGGTGCAGGACTCGGCCACGGCCAGGGTTAACCCTCGCTCGGCCAGAGCCCTGCCTACGACGGCCTCCAGGCTGACGCCTCGATCCGTTTCAGTAAAAGAAGAGACCAGCGCGTTTCTCCCGGAATCCTTCAAGCCCTATCTGCCAGCCTTCCACGATCTCCGGCACGGTGACTTCGGCCTCCAGTTGGCGACGAACGGAATCAGTGCCCATGAGCAGATCGAAGTGCGGCGGTTTCCCCTCCCAACTGGTGGGGAGCCACGAGAAGCGGTCCGGGTGCATATGCCTAAGGGTGGAAAGAAGGTACAGCCCGGCCTCCACGGGCCGAAAGACCGCCCGATCCAGGACGTGTAACTGCACACCCCCGCACAGCTGGCCCGAGAACTTGCTGTAGGTTGGGGTAAAATACACCGGCCGGAACGCTACTCCAGGCAATCGCCGCCTGTTCAGGGCCTCGGCCAGGTCCTCAGCCTCCACCCAAGGGGCGCCGACGAACTCGAAGGGTTTAGTTGTGCCCCGTCCCTCGGAAAGGTTGGTCCCCTCGAAAAGGCAGGTGCCGGGGTAGACGATGGCGGTATCCAGGGTCGGCATGTTCGGAGACGGGAGTACCCAGGGCAGGCCCGTCCGGTCGTACCAGGCGGAGCGGTGCCATCCTTCCATAGGGATCACCGTCAGGTTGGCCTTGGCCGTCTGGTTGAACAAGGTTGCCAGCTCGCCCACAGTCAGGCCATAGCGGATGGGGATGGGATATTCTCCCACGAAGGAGGCGAAGGCTGGGTCCAACATCGGCCCTTCCACCAACTCCCCTCCCAACGGGTTAGGACGGTCCAGGACAATGATCTCCAGGCCACGCTCGGCGGCGGCGAACAAAACACGGTATAACG
>DYIS01000036.1:0-9078 GCA_020723545.1 Ktedonobacter racemifer | reverse complement strand
TAAACCAGCCCGCGACCGGCGCGCCGTCCTGGTACAGGTAGGTGTAGAACCTGGCCCCCACATCCTGCATGTCGTATATCAGGAGGTCCACGTCGGACAGCATCTCCCCGGTTGGCTTCTTCTGGGGGCCGTAGAGGCTATGTACCGGCAAGCCAGTGCGCCGGTCCAGGCCGGAGGCCACGGCGATGCCATCCTGCACGTTGCCGCGTATGCCGTGCTCAGGGCCGAAAAGCGCCACCAGCTCGGAGCGGGGCAGGCTTCTCAGGGCATCGATGTCCGACTGAAGGTCACGGGTGACGCCGGTGTGGTTGGTGACCAGCCCCACCCGTCGGCCCGCCAGTAGATCCCGTTTTCTGCTTGACAAAACGTCTATGCCTGGCAGAGTTCGCATGCATGGCCTCCTGCTCGATCCGCAAGGCTTACAACGGAAAAGTCTCAAGCCGGCGCCTCCGGGCCAGCGCTGGTATGGCGTAGGCCTGGGCGTACTTGAACCCGCTCTCGGCACCGCGGATCACGGCCAGGGCCTGGTAGTACTCCAGATAGGGAAAACGGGAGACCCCACCGCGAAATAGCTGGTAGCACTTCAAGGCCTCCAGCCAACCCTTATAAGCCGAACTGACGTCGATGTACACCTCCGGTTGGAATCCGAAAGGGTCCTCCCAGTTCTCGGCGTAGTAGACGCCCCGGACGCTATGGGCTGGCTGTTCGCGAGCGAAGGCCCGCACCGCCGCGTAGAATAACGCATCGCCCACGATTTGATGGGTGACGGTGTGGTCTTTGTGGATGCTGTTCTCCCAGTGGGTTATGACATAATCGGGCCTGGTCCCCCGCACAACGTCTGCCACGGCGAACTTGACCTCTTCGGTGGAAAGCAGTTCACCGTCCCGGTAGGGCATAAAACGAGCCTCAGCCCCTAGGGCGGCCGCAGCCGCCAAGGCCTCGGCCTGCTTCTGCTGGCTGTACTCCTCCTCACCCAGCGCCGGATGACCTTTGCCGCCCAAGGTCAGGTGTAAGAGTGTGGCGGTGTGCCCACGGGTAGTGTGCTGGAGCACCGTGGCTCCGGCCATGGCCTCGGCATCGCCGGCATGGGCGCCGATGACCAGAATGTGCACCTTTCGCTCCTTTCCAGCAGCTTCAGAGCTCTTTCACCATCACGGCGAAACGGCGGGTTTCCTGGAAGCCGGCTCGGGCGTAGAGCCGGGCGGCCCGGTCACTGGCCCACATGAACCAGGCGTTACGGAAACCCTTCTGGCGCATCCGCTCCAGGCAACGGAAGAGCAGCACGGCGCCGATGCCCCGATCGCGGTAGTCCTCCCGCACGCCGAAGGGTCCAAAGCGCTCGCCGGTGTGCTGGCAGTAGCCGAGGATATTCTCGCCTTCCCTGGCTACCCAGATCACGTCGGGCAAAAGCTCGCCGGTGGTGATCTGCCCCAGTGTCTCCCGGGCCCACCGCTCCCAGTCGCCAGCGAAGTGCTCGTGAACGAAAGCTAACAAGGGAAAGAGGTCCATGGGCTGATATTCACCCACCTGGATGTCATCGTCTTGCAGCTTATCCTGGGCCTGTTGCACCCAGTCAGGAATCGCGAAGTCTAGCAAAGAGGCAGCCATGCTCAGCGGGCGATAAGCAGTGGCGAACCCCCGGCCCTGCAAGAAGGCCAACGCTTGAGGGTGGGCGGCCTCATCCACCCCCGGCGTGAAATAGTTGGGCGCGTAAGGGGACACCCAGACCTCTCGGCGCCCCTGGGAGCGCAAGAAGTCCAGCGCCTGTTCAAGCAACGCCGACCCGATCCCCCGGCGTCGGTGGCTCGGGTGGACGAAGAACGCCGTGATCCAGCCGTTTCCCGTCTCCAGGCCCACTCCGGGCAGGGGCACTTTGCGGGCCACGGCCAATATGAAGCCGACTACCTGGCCGCCCTCCAGGGCCACCAGACAGCCCTCTGGATCGTAGTTTGGGTCCAGGAGCACCTTGTTTTGAAAGAGCCCTGGGGTTATCGGGTCCCGGACCAGGGACCGGTTCCAGAGCTCTACAACCGGAGCCAGGTCCCCCGGCCGAAAGCCTCGAACAACGGCCATGTGAGTCTCCCGTCATGCCTACACGTACCCCAGAGCGCGCCAGCTTTAGCCCTATTTGAACTCAAGCCTCACCGGGGTGCCAACCCCGGCCCCCAGGCTCTGGGCAGCGTTGCCATTGGGGATGGCGATCTCCAGGTACCCCAGGCTGCCGATGAGGGCCATGGGGCATCCAGGTTGGCCCTCGGAATAGGTCTGCTGGAGACCCTGGATCGCCTGGGAGCCGATGCTCAGTTGCAGTGTAGCCCCGGGCCTGAGCTCCTGGATCTCCTCCGGGGTAAAATCGGTGATCAGATTGCCGAAGTAGTCAACGTGGGTCACCCGGCCCAACCAGACTTCTCCCTGGCGCAGGGGCCCGGACTGGGGGAGCATGACCAGCTCCTGGATGGGCTCGCCCATCTCGTTAAGGGGGACTCCGGTGGAGAGATAGGCGGCCACCGGCGCGAAGATGTCGCGGCCATGGAAGGTGGCGCTGACGTGGGGCAACCAGTAGCTTGGGCGGTTGAGATGGACCAGGTTGTATGGTGCCTGGCGCTGGCTCATCTCTCGGACTACGTAGCTGAGCAAGCCATTATCAGGGGCAACGAAGGCGGCCAGTGGGGTCTGCAGGGCCACGGCGCGGCGCTGGCCTCCCACACCGGGGTCCACGATGACCACGTGAATGGTGCCCGGAGGGAAGTAGCGGTGGGAGGTGTGGATCAGGAAAGCGGCGCCGGCTATGTCCTGAGGGGGGATAAGGTGACAGAGGTCTACGATGGTCACGCCCGGGTTTATGCCCAGGATAACCCCCTTCATCATGCCCACGAAAGCGTCTTCCAGCCCGAAGTCAGTGGTGAGCGTGATTATGGCGCCCATGTTCTCCCCGGCCCTTAGCCTTCAGTCCCCAAGAGCTTGAAGATCTCTCCCAGGTCGCGTATCACCGGATATTCCGAGTGGCCTGAACCCGACCGATCCAGGAGCACGCCCTGGATGCCCACGGCTTTGGCCCCTTGCACGTCTGCCCAGAGGCTGTCGCCCACGTGCATCGCCTGTTCAGCGGAAACCCCGGCCAACTCCAGGGCCTTATGGAAGATCCCGGGGTGGGGCTTGGCGCTGCCGGCGCGGGAGGAGGCCAGGATGAAATCGAAGTATGGGGCCAGGCCCAAGGAGACGCACATCTCCGGCAGGCTCCATCCCCAGTTAGAAACCACCCCCAGGATATATCCCTCCTGGCGCAGGCGACCCAAAACCGGGAAGGCATCGGGATACACCTGGTAGCATTGCGGCTCCTCGAGGATCTCGCTGAACCGTTGCGCGATGCAGCCGGCGCCTTCCGCGATGCCCGCCAGCTTTAGCGTAGCCAGGCTGGTGTCGTGCCACCATTGGCGGTCGTACTCCTCGGTTGGATCAAAGGTTGCCTTGGCGTCTCTTTGGAAGACCTCTTGCCACACGGCCTTTACCGCCACCTGAAGGGCCGCCGACGAAGCCTCAGCGCCGCAATCACGGCAGGCCTGCAGGTAGATGTCCTCAAAGGGTCTGACCCACACCAGGGTGTAGCCCATGTCAAAGGTAATCGCCCGGTATCTCATTCCAAGGGTTTTCCTTCACGTTCGGCGAAAACACGATAATCAATAGCGGGGAAAGGGTTATCCGCCTCGGCCACGGCAGCGAGGAATCGGCCATCGGGCTCCTCAATAATCCCTCTCTCCGCAACCGCAGCCAGGCGATTGAATCGGGCCAGGTGCTGCTGAAAGCGTCCGGTAGCGTACTCCTTGGCCTGCCCGGTGGAAACCAGGAAGGGCCAATCGCTGCTCTCCAGCAGCAGTAGCTCCCGGGCGGCCTGGTTCAAGAGCCCCAGCATCTCGCCCTCGGCGGTGGGGTGTAGTGCCACCAGCTTCTCCATCCGGCGCTCCGCCGCGTGGATCAACGGCCACATCCACTCGGTCTCCGGATTCAACCAGGTATAGTGCCCTCCCCCGGCCCCCCAGGAGCTCTCCTGGAGGTTCAACACCTCGTCGGGAGGGTATGCCTCCAGATATTCGCCGGCGGTGGTGAGCCCCACCTCTCGGCTCCGGCTTAGCTGCCTGAGGACCTCTTTGAGCCAGGCCACTCCCTCGAACCACCAGTGGCCGAAAAGCTCGGTGTCGTAGGCCGAGACGATTATACCAGGTTTGGCGTGGGAGCGCTCGTATTCGGCCAGGCGGCTCGTCACCAGCCAGACGAACTGGTTGGCATGGTCCCGGGCTCTGTCGAGTGCGGTTTCGGGGTTATAGTAGTCTTTATTACCGAGTTCTACGTCGGCCCCGGTGATGCGCCAGTATTGCAGGCCGGTGTGGTCGTCTTTGCGATGAAACTCGCGGTACAGGTAGTCGCCGGGATAGCCACGCTTGGCGGACCAGACCTGCAGGCCCGTGGCCTCGTCGCGCCCAAAGACAGCGGCCCTGGTGGAGGTCACGTAGTATGGTCGAAAAGTGGTCTTCTCGGTGGGCTCCGGCGTTTCTACCTTCACCAGCTTTCTCACCGGGAGCCCCCCATAGGGGCCCACCACGTCGCCGGCCACCTTTCCCACCATCTGCCCACCGGTGACGACGTTGGTCTCGGTGAAGAAATGGCCCAGGTTGAGGTAGCCCAAGAAGTCCTCGGCGCCGGGCTTGAGGTAGCGGGGACCGTCCTCCTTGAAGTAGGCCGGCCGGTAACCGCACTCGGGTAGCCAGATGCCCCGAGGGCGCCGGCCCAGGCGCTGGTGAGAGGTGGTGATGCCAGTGACGAGTTGCCCGTAGATGGTAGAGTCGCGCTCCATGAGCGGCAGGTAGCCATGGGTGGCGGCGCTGGTGACGATGTCCAGCACGCCTTCGCTTTGCAACCGGGCGAAGGCACCGGCCAGGTCCCGATGGTAGCGGTCGGAGAGGCTTAAGAGGATGATCTCGTACCACCGGCGATAGAAGGCGGCCAGGGACAGGAGCGGCGCATCCTGGGGCCTGGCCTCGTGGAGCAGGAGCTCCTGCTCCACCAACGCCAGCTTTTCCTGAACGTATCGCTCGAAGTGCGCCATGACATCCTTGTCGGCCAATTGCTCCAGGAGTATGGGCGTGAGGCCGATGGTGAGCTTGGGCTGGTAGCCCTCGGCCTTCAGGTCGTACAAGCCATTAAGGAGGGGGATGTAGGTCTCGGCGATGGCCTCGTGCAGGGTCTCCTCCCCGAAGGGCCACATGCCGGCCTGGCGAACGTAGGGGATGTGGGAGTGCAAGACAAAGGTGAAGTAGCCTCGTCTCATTTTCCGTCCTCCTGGGCCTGGTCCATCTTTCGGCTCAAGAGCCATAGTGCCTGGACCATGACCAGCCACATCAAGGCAATGGAGACGACTACGCCCAGGTCCAGCCAGTTCAGCCCAAACCAGAGGTAGGTGAAGATGGCCGGATAGGCCACCAGGTAGGACTTCAAGGCCAGGGGCACTGGGGCCTGGAGGTAGTTTCCGATGAAGAGTGTCATGTTGAAAAGAGGGTAAGTCACTCCGTAAATAGCGGCATACAACGGATTCAGGGCGCCGATGTAGGCCAGGCCGGCGATGACCAGCACCTCCCGGACCTGATCGGAGTACCAATCAATGAGCGCCCCGAAGTGGGTGGCCCGCCCCGTCCGCCGGGCCAGGGCGCCATCGCAGGCGTCCAGGAGCAACGCCAGGAGGAACAGAAGGAATGCCAGGCGGGGATAGCTGGTAAGGGTGGCCAGGATGGCCATGGCCACTGCTATTTGCGAGGTCGATACCAGGTTGGGCGGGACTCGTAGGGCAGCCAAGAGCCACACCGCCGGTTTCAAGACCTCCAGGAGGAGTTGACGACCGGGAGCGAGAAAAACGCGTTCGAGGCGGGAATAGGAGTCAGCGGGGTAGATCTGGTCGCTCATGCCAATCCTTCGGAAATCAGTTTAACCCAGCCTTTGCACGAAAGTAGTGAAGGTGCCTGACAGAAAGCAGCAGGCGAGGCTGTCCTTAATCTAAAGCAAAAGCGGGACACTTCCCTATTTTCCCCTCCAGTGTGGAGAAAAAGGGAAGGATCCCTCTTTATTCGTCTGGGGAATTGGGCGGTGACAAAAGGTTAACCCCAAATACCCTTTCTTTCCGTCATTGGAAAGCGACACAGCCCAATTCCACGAACTATCCTTGCCGAATCGCGTGGCTTTTTTTGACTATTGGTGTCTTCATCACCTCCCGTTGAACCAGGATTCCCATGGCCTGGCTGCCCCGCGTGGCCTGCACCAGACCAACTTGCCCAAGTCCATCAACATTTATAATTATACTACCCCACCCCCAATTCCACAAGGCAAATTGGGCGACTCTCCTTCAACTTTGTGGAGGCTCATTCTCGCTTATGTTTTTCGATCTCGCCTAACATGAACTCCTCGAAACCGGGCTCAGAGGCGCGCAGTAGATTATCCAACTCTTTTGGATCGCTCATCTTGATCTTGACGATCCAACCCCGACCGTAAGGCTCCTTGTTGATCAGAGCCGCATCGTATTCGAGCTCTTCGTTAACTTCTATTATGGTACCAGTCACGGTGGCATAAACGCGACCCACCCATTTCCCCGATTCCACCGAGGTAAAGGACTTGCCCTGCTCAACCATGCGCCCCAGACGTGGCAGCGCCACATAGGCGAATTGTCCGGCCATCTTTTGGGCGTAATCGGTGGTGCCCTGGGTTACTACCTCGCCCTCAACCCGGGCCCAATAATGGTTGCGATCGTAATATAAGTCCTCCGGAAACTCGTATTCCTGAATTCTCATCCTGGCCCCTCCACTCCCTGCATGGCTTTCCATACCAACTCGACCACATCCATAACCTTTACTCCCAATCTTTCCTTACGGGCCGCACTTCCCAGGGTGCGCTGACATTGCTGGCAGGCCGAAAGAAGATGGGTCGCGCCCGTGCCCAGGGCCTCCTGCAGCCTGCGCCGCGCCAACGCTGCCGTGAGATCAGGGTCATTCATCTCCAGGTCCCCGCCACCGCCGCAACAGAGCGCCTGGTCACGATTGTGCCTCATCTCCACCAGGGAGATGCCTGGAATGCTAAGGAAAAGGCGCCGCGGGGCCTCGTAGATGTCGGAATTTCGGCCCAGGTCGCAGGGATCGTGATAGGTCACCTTATCTTCCAGGCGGCTTAGCCTGATGACGCCGCCCCGAACCAACTCCTCAAGGAACTCCGAGGCGTGCTGGACCTTGAAGCCCAGCTCCTGACCGGCAATGGCGGCATAGTCGTGGGCCCAGGTATGGTAGCAGGAGGGGCAGGTAGTGACCAATCTTTCCGCTCCTGCCTCCCGTACCTTAGCCATGTTGTGGGCCACGAGATCTCTGACGTCGGCCTGCATCCCTGCGGCCATCAACGGAAAGCCGCAGCACCATTCCTGGCCGCCAAGGACGACGTACTCCAGGCCGGCCCTCTTAAGGACCTGAACGAAAGCCTGAGGGATGCTGAAAACCATGGGGAAAAAGCTGGAGACGCAGCCCACGAAGTAGACCAGTGGAGCTGTGCCCCCTTTATCCATTGATGCCGGCGCCTGGGGTAGATCCAGGCTCCACGCCAGGCGCTCCTCATTGCGCTGGTCAACGATGTTGCGGCACTTATTCACTACCTGGCGCATTTGCTTGAGAGGTGAGGGGGCCTGGTCGGCCTGGGCGATGCGCTGGCGCAGATCAAGCCAGAGCTGGCGCAGCTCGATGCGGGTGGCGCAGACCTGGCGGCAGTTGCCACAAAGGGTACACTGATAAACCTTGCGGATATACTCTGGCGGGAGCCCGATCTTGCCCCGACCGCAGAGCCCCTTGGCCAGGCTGACCTTGCCCCCTGGAGAGTCGGACTCCCACCCCAATTCCTGGTAAACAGGGCAAGCACCGCGGCAATAACCACAGCGGGCACAAATGAAGAGCTCTTCTTCCAGGCGGCTATACGCAGATTTCATGGCTCTCTCGGCCTCTCAGCAAAGCTGTTTTGGGCCTGGCTGCCTTGCAAACCAGTGGTGCAATGAGTGGCCCACTGCCAGGACATCCATGCCCGGCATGAAGAGAGGCCCTGGCAGGAAATAGCGCGTGGTGTAGACCTTGCCGGGATTCATGATCCCCTGCTCATCGAGCCTGGCTTTGCGGGCCTCTCGCTCTCTCTGCTCCGAGGCGCCCCAAACCCGTCCCATATAAGGGGTGTTCCACAGGCCAACCCCGTAGGGCCTCCCGCCCTGGCCGATGGCTGCCATTTGAAGGGCTTTAACCACACCCAAGCTCAGGACAAAAGCCAGGCCCTGGCGCTCATCGGCGGGAAACATGGAAAACACCAGGACCAGGTTTGGGGCGACCACATAGCCATAGTTGAAGAGGTTCAGCCTCATTCTGGAATTCAACCTCTCCACCTGGCTCAGATAGTCGGCGAGCCGCTCCAGGGGCAGCAGGGACTCCGCGCCGAGGAGGCTGGGCCCCAGGCGCTTGGCCCTCAGCGAATAGAAACGAGCCCGCCACTCCTCCTGGGCCAGGGAGGATGCCAGCCCCCGCCCCCCGATGTCGGCCACGATCTCGGCTACGGCGGAAGATATTTCGGCGGCTTGGCGGCTTGTCTCCTGAAAGGTCAACGACAGCAGATCCTCCTGGCCCAAAGGCGGTGCATCGAAGCCAGCCCGTAGCAGGGCCGCCACGAAGGAGCGGCTATGAAAGGCCATGAAGTAAGGCCTGAGCGGCACCATTCGCTCCATGAGCTCTTGTCCGGCCCGCATGTCTGGCACGGCGATTAGATGGTGCCATTCCGCCTCGGGCATCCTTTGTATCGATAACTCGACCTTGGTGACGATGCCCAACGTACCCTCGCTTCCCTGGAGCCAGGCCAGGGGAGGCATGGTCTCGGGCCCGAGGTAGAGGGCCCTCCCCTGTGGGGTGATGAACTCGGCCCTCCGGACCTGGTCGACGAAGGGCCCGTGTCTGAGGCTCCCGATGCCCAGGGCCTCAGAGCACAACCAGCCACCCACCGTAGCGGAAAGATAGCTGGAAGGGTACG
>DYIS01000035.1:7518-14037 GCA_020723545.1 Ktedonobacter racemifer | reverse complement strand
CGAAGTTTTACGAAGTCCTTTGCGTTCTTTGCGTCTTTGCGGTGAGACCGCGCTATGGGGTTGTTTGGCCTAAGTGAGGTTGTAGTATTAGTAAAGATGGGATCAGGCCAGGAGCAATAACGAAACACCAGGGCCTGACCCCTTACTTCAGGAATTCCTGGCCTGGAAAGGAGTGGGAAGCTGGAACTGGCTAAAGATCACTGTCGCCGGCTGCGCAAAAACGTGGGAATGTCCAGGTCATCAGTGGCGAAGGTATGCAGCGGCACCTCCTTGATCCTGGAGATGGAGGCCGGAATGCGGGAATCGAAACCGGTAGCAATGACCGTAACCTGGACCTCCCCATGCAGCCGGTCGTTCAGCACCGCTCCGAAGATGATGTTGGCGTCGGGGTGCGCCGCCTTGGCAATGACATCAGCCGCCTCCTGCACCTCAAAGAGGGTCAGGTCATTGCCACCAGTGATGTTGAACAGCACACCCTTGGCCCCCTCGATGGAGATATCCAGGAGCGGGCTAGACATGGCCGCCTTGGCCGCCTCTACCGCCCGGTTCTCTCCCGAGCCCTTGCCGATGGACATGAGCGCCGCCCCACCCTCCGACATCACGGTCTTCACGTCGGCGAAATCCAGGTTGATGAGGCCGGGCTCGGTGATAAGCTCTGAGATGCCCTGGATGCCCTGGCGCAACACGTCGTCGGCAATGCGAAAGGCCGCCTCCACCGTAGTCTTCTTGTCTACGATCTGCAAAAGCCGGTCGTTCGGTATGACGATCAGCGTATCCACCTTTTCCTTGAGCTGGCTGATCCCCTCCTCCGCTACCTGCCGCCTTCGCGCCCCCTCAAAGGTGAAGGGCTTCGTCACCACCCCGATGGTGAGGGCGCCCACCTCCTTGGCGATCTGGGAGATCACCGGCGAGGCGCCGGTGCCAGTGCCGCCGCCCATCCCCGCGGTCACAAAGACCATGTCCGCGTCGCGGAGTGTTTCCAGTATCTCCTCGCTGGATTCCTCCGCCGCCTTGATGCCAATCACCGGGTCACCGCCGGCGCCCAGGCCCCGCGTGAGCTTATCGCCGATGCGGATCTTGTTCGGCGACTGCGAGAGCAAGAGCGCCTGGGCATCGGTGTTCACCGCGATGAACTCCACGCCCCTGATGTCGGCCTGGATCATGCGATTCACCGCATTGCAGCCTCCGCCTCCAACACCGATGACCTTGATCTGCGCGAAATTCTCCACCGCCAGTTGATCCAACATTTCCCATCTCCTTCCTTTAAGAAGGCATTCGCCTGCTGATGCTCAGTTTCTTTACTAGAGAAGAACAGCAGGTAGGCTGCTACCTGCTTTATGGCACAAACGACCTCAACAGCTTCAACAGCCCTCCCGGCTTCTTCTTTCGCGGAGGCCTGGCCTTCTTCACTGGTTTGGCCGGGCTGTCGCGGTTGGCAATGCTCCAGACCAGGAGGCCTACACCCGCGGCGTAGGCCGGACCGCTCACCACGTCGGAGAGCCCTTCCAGGCTCCGGGGGTAACCCACCCGCACCGGAAGCTGCAATATCTCGCTCCCCAGCTCCGTTATACCGGAGAGCTCGGCCGTGCCGCCGGTGAGGACCAGCCCGGCCGGCAGCAGGCCATCGTACCCCGAGCGTTTGATCTCGCCCAGGATCAAGCCAAAGATCTCCCTCGAACGCAGCTCGATGATCTCGCTCAGGGCTCTCCTGGAAACTACGCGCTGGTTTTCCCGGCCAAAGCCGACGAGCTCCACCGGCTCCGCCTCGTCGACGGCCGCGGCCACGGCGTAGCCACACCTGATCTTGATGTCCTCAGCCGTAGCGGTGGCCGTGCGCAGCCCCACGGCGATGTCATTGGTGATGTGGCTTCCACCCACCGGCAACACGGTCGTATGCCAGGCTGCGCCATCCATGAAAATGGCAATGTCGGTGGTGCCGCCGCCCACATCGGCCAATACCACCCCCATCTCCTTTTCCTCTTCGGTGAGCACCGCCTCGCTGGACGCCAGGGCATCGAGGACCAGATCGTTCACCTCTACGTCGCCTTTTTGCACGCAACGCACCAGGTTCTGCACTGAGGCCGCTGCCCCGGTGACGATGTGGGTCTCCACCTCCAATCTGAACCCCAGCATCCCCACCGGGTCCTTGACCCCGTCCTGGCCGTCCACGATGTAGCCCCGAGGGATCACGTGGATGACCTGGCGGTTATTGGGGATAGCGATGGCCCGGGCCGCCTCCACCGCCCGGTCCACGTCCTCCTGAATGATCTCGTGGTCGCCCCGGGAGATGGCCACCACCCCCCGGCTGTTCATGGAGGAGACGTGGGGGCCGGCCAGGCCCACACAGGCATGCTGGATCTTATAGCCAGCGATGCGCTCGGCCTTTTCCACCGACGCCAGGATGGCCTTCTCCGTCTCCTCGACGTTCACCACCACTCCCCGGCGTATGCCTCGGGAAGGGCAGGCCCCCACGCCGATGATGCGCAGATTGCCGTTCTCGCATGGTTCGCCGACCAACGTGCACACCTTGGTGGTGCCCGCGTCAATTCCCACTACTAACCTGTCCTTGTCCAATCTCACCTCACCTCCCCACCAGGTGGCGACTCAATGAATAAAATGGCGCCGGATCGTGGCCAGATTATTGAAGAGTCGGGAGCCGAAAACGACCACCGCCGCGATGTAGAGGTCCACGCCCAGGCGGTCGCCCAGGAAGGTCAACACCCCGGCCAACAGCATATTGCTCGAGAATCCGGAGACGAATATGCGGTTGTCGAAGCTCCCCTCCAGGTCAGCCCGAGCTGCTCCCAGGACCGAGTCGAAGGCCGCCAGCATGGCCACCGCGGTGTAACGGGCGTATTCGGCCGGGATGGTTATCGAGAAGGCCAGGCCAATGGCCAGCCCCGCCAGCAAGCCCAGGAGTGGCCGCCACACTTTATCGCTTGTCTCCTTTTTTTACCTCTGTCGGCCGGACGGCCGGAACCACGAATTGGCGCTCCAAAGAGCGCAGGTCCGCGTACACGAAAGCCTCCTTCTTCTCCCGATAGCGTTCCAGGATGGATTGCAGCAATGCCACCCGGGGAGCCATGTCCTCCCCCAGCCCAAAGCAGGCCCGCCAACCCTCTGCGCTCTGCACGGTAATCCCCGCCGCCGATGAGTATTCGTAAGCCGTCGGCGGCGTGGGCAGGAGATTGGCCAAGACCTTTACCGTAAGGATCGCCTTCTTATCCACCCTATCCCAGGGGCGGTATTGGCGCCCATCGGCGTCTACCACCACCAGCAGGTCTGCCGGCCGGGGCTCGGGGCGGATCACCGTGCCCTCCTGGTCCACCCAGTAGCGAGTGCCACCGCTTTGCCAAACCACCTCGGGCGCCAGGTCCTCCACCCTAATGGAGACCTGGTTAGGCAGGCTCAAGCTGACCTGGGCCTTCGTCACCCCGGGGAGTCCCTGAACCCACCCTTGTACCTGGCCCGGCCTGACATAGAAGACGTTCTGCCCGGCCAGGCGGCTGACGGCATCGGCCACCTCCTCCGCGGTTACACCGCGGTTGCCCCACACCCCTACCTGGTACACCACGAAGGCCGGCTGCCTCAGGAAGTCGTAGGTCATCCAGGAAAACGCAACCGTAAGCCCCAGGCTCAGGAGCCATTGTAGGCTCCAGATGCGGCTCTCCCTCAGCCCCCGGATTATCGGGAGACGGGAGAAGGCAATAGTCGTGCGCTTGCTCCGGCCCAGCCGTGACCTGGAGCGGCGCCGCGCTGGCCGCCTGGCTAGTGAACCCGTAGGCATCCAAATATCCGACCCATCACCAGGTCTTGTTCCTGGCTTTGTCCTCGTGGCGTTCCAGGGCCAATTCCACCAATCGGTCCACCAGGGCGGGGAAACTCAAGCCCGCCGCCTCCCACAGCTTGGGATACATGCTCACCGCGGTGAAGCCCGGGATGGTGTTGATCTCGTTCACGTAAACGGCGGTGTTGTCTCGGGTCACGAAGAAGTCCACCCGGGCCATGCCAGCGCAGTCAATGGCCAGGAAGGCCTGCACCGCCAGGCTTTGTACCCGCTTGACCATCTCCTCCGGCAGCCTGGTGGGGATGATCAGCTCGGTATTCTCGTCGGAGTACTTGGCAACGTAGTCGTAGAACTCCCGCTTGGGAACGATCTCTCCCACGCCGGAGGCGATGGGGTCGTCGTTGCCCAGTACGCTGCACTCCACCTCCCGGCAGTTTTCAACTGCCCGCTCCACCAGGAGCTTTCGGTCGTATCCGGCCGCCAGGGCCAGGCCAGCCTCCAGCTCAGCCCGATTCCTGGCCTTGCTCACGCCGATGCTGGAGCCCAGGTTAGCCGGTTTGCAGAAATACGGGTAGTCCAGGGCATTTTCTACTCTCTGAATCGCGCTCTCCGGGTTGCGCTCCCAGTCCCGGCGCTTGATGACCACGTGGTCCAAGACCGGCAGCCCATGCTGGCGGAAGACGGCCTTCATCACCGCCTTGTCCATGCCTAGGGCACTGGCCAGGACCCCTGCGCCCACGTAGGGCAGGCCGGCCAGCTCGAACAGGCCCTGCACCGTCCCATCCTCGCCGTAGGGACCATGCAAAACCGGAAAGAGCACGTCGATCTGCTCCAATGACCCCGTACACCTGGAAGGTGTACCCCCGTGTACACCTTCCAGGTGTACGGGGCTAAGGAGAGCCATTTCTTTACTGGCAAAGAAGTTGCCCTCCTTCAGCGCTTTCAGCGGGTCGCCCGACGTAAGCCACCGGCCGTTCCTGGTCACGCCGATAGGGACGACCTCGTATTTCTCTTTATCCAGGGCCCCCATGACGGCCACTGCCGAGGCTAGAGAGACCTCGTGCTCCGCGGACCTGCCGCCGAAGACCACCCCCACACGGATCCTGCGCTTCAAAGACACACCTCTACCACTCTCCCACCAGCTCGATCTCCAGTTCCAGCTCCAGGCCGAACCTCTCCCGCACCCGCGCCCGGGCCAGGTCAATGAGCGCCTTCACGTCAGCGGCCCGGGCCCGGCCCAGGTTCACGATGAAATTGGCGTGTCGAGGCGAGATCTGAGCGTCGCCAACCCGGTATCCCTTTAGCCCGGCCCGTTCGATGAGATAGCCCGCCGGATGGTGGGCTGTCCTCTTGAAGACACTGCCCGCGCTGGGCTCCTCGGGCTGGCGGGCCCGGCGTCTAACGGTGTATTCCCAGGCCCTGTGCTCCAGCAGAGCGACATCGCCCTGGCACAAGCTGAGCTCGACCTGGGTGATGACGGGCCGGATCCCGCCCTTCTGCCATCCCTTGAAACCGCTGGTGCGATAGCCAAAGCCAAGTTGCTCAGAGCCAAAGCGGGCCAGTCCGCCACCGGGTTGAAGCACCGTCGCCGCCACCACCACGTCAGCGCAATACCCGCCGAAGGCCCCGGCGTTCCCCACCACCGCGCCTCCCACGGTCCCCGGCAGGTCCACCGCCCACTCCAACCCCGCCCATCCCCTGCGGACGGCATAACGCGCCACCTCGGAAAGCTGTGCCCCCGAGCCAACTTCCAGGCTGATCCCATCCTCGGCGATCCGGCACGCCATCCCGCTCAGACGGTTCTCCACCACCAACCCGCGGACCCCGCCGTCGGCCACCAGGAGGTTCGTGCCGCTGCCGATGACCAGGCAAGACATCCCATTTTCGCGGGCATAGTCTAAGAGCTCTCGTAATTGCCCCAGGTTCTCCGCCACAGCGTAGCGCTCTGCCGGCCCGCCGACGCCTAAAGAGGTGTGGAGGGCCATGGGCTCGTCGAACCACACGGCAACTCCAGCCTCCACCTCCACTGGAAGCCTGGGCCTTTGTATCATCGGGCTTCCTCGCCTCTCAACCCCGGGGGGTCAGGGGGGCTGTGCCCCCCTGGTACAACCCCGGTCAGGGGGGCTGTGCCCCCTGGTACAAACTCTGGTACAGCATCCTCCCCACCTGCCAGACGTCGCCGGCGCCCAGGGTGAACACCACATCCCCACCTCGTACTTCCCTCGCCAGCGTCTCAGCGCAGTCGGAAAGAGGCCCGATGTAGCTCGTCTCCGGGTGATGCATGGCCCGGACCAGGTCCTGCGAGCTGATGCCTGGGTTTTCATTTTCCCGGGCAGCATAGATATCCGTTACTACCACCCGGTCGGCCTGGGCAAAGGCCTGAGTGAATTCATGGAAAAGGTAGATCGTCCTGGTAAAGGTGTGGGGTTGGAACACCGCCCACAGCCGCGCCGGGCCAAAGCGCTCTCGCGCCGCCGCCAGCGTGGCCCTGATCTCGCTGGGATGGTGGGCGTAGTCGTCCATGATCGTCACCCCTCCGGCTCGGCCCACCAGCTCAAAACGCCTCCCTATCCCGTGATAATCTCGCAAAGAGCCTTTGATGGTCTTCACGCCCAGGCCCAACTCTCGGGCCACGGCCACGACGGCCAGGGCGTTCAAGGCATTGTGGCGCCCGGGGATGGCGATGGAGAACCGGCCCTGGACCCGATTCCGGCGCCGGGCTACGAAGTCGT
>DYIS01000035.1:4280-7508 GCA_020723545.1 Ktedonobacter racemifer | reverse complement strand
CATCGACAGTTTCTCCGCCCGCCAATCGGCGGCCGGGTGGAACCCATAGGTTACCCAGTTGACCTCGTCACCCTGACGGCCAGCCCAGAGCCTGGCCACCTGGGGATCGTCCAGGCACGCCACAATGGCACCACCAGCCGGCACCAGTGCCACAAAGCTCGCAAAGGCCTGCACCAACCTCTCGAAAGTCCCATAATAATCCAGGTGATCCGGCTCGATGCTGGTGACCACCGCCATCCAGGGCCGCAGCTCCAGGAAGCGCGCGTCGTACTCATCGGCCTCGGCCACGAAGTAGTCACCGTGCCCCAGGTGGCCGCCGACGCCCAGGTCCCGCATCTCTCCCCCCACCACGAAGCTGGGGTCCAGCCCGGCCCTGGCCAACATGAAGGCGATGAGCCCGGTGGTGGTGGTCTTGCCGTGGGTCCCGGCCACGGCGATGCCCCGCTTGCCGGCCATGAGCCTGCCCAGGAACTGGGCCGCCTTCAGCACCGGTACCCCCTGCGCCCGGGCCGCGACCACCTCGGGGTTGTCGCCTTTGGCCGCCGAGGTCACCACCACCAGCTCTGCTCCCGCCACGTTCAGGGTGCGGTGCCCCTGGAAGACCACCGCGCCCCGGGCAGCCAACTGATCGGTGGCTGGCGAGAGCTGCAGGTCAGAGCCGGTGACCCGGTGCCCCATCTCCAGTGCGATCACGGCCAGGGGGCTCATCCCGGCACCGCCGATGCCAGTGAAATGGATGTGCCGCTTACGGTTCAGGTCGATATCTTCCACAGCTCGTCCACGATGTTCTGGGCCGCCCTGGGCTGGGCCAGGAGTCGGGCCCGCCGGGCCATCTCTGCCAGCGCCACCGGGTCGCCCAGGAGCCGGGCCACCGTAGCGTGTAGCCGGGGGCCTGAGAGCCCCGTATCGGGCAGGACCACCGCGGCTCCTGCCCGGGCCAGGTACTCAGCATTTCGCTCTTGATCCCGATGTCCGCCGATATAGGGCACCAGCACGCTGGGCAGGCCGGCCGCCGGGTACTCCCCCAGCACCGAGGCCCCGGCTCGCGATACGGCCAGGTCGCAGGCCACCAGGGCCTGGGGCATCTCTTCGTACAGGTAAGCGTAGAGCCGGTAGCGCTCCCGTCGGCCTGGAGGCAAGGCCTTCCGCCTCTCTTGTAGCCAGGCCTCGTCTCGGGGCCCGCTCACGTGGATGATCTGGCCCAATTCAACCAGTTCCGGCAGGGCCTCGCCGACCGCCACGTTTATGCTATGGGCTCCCCGGCTGCCGCCCACGACCAGGAGTGCTGGCAGATCCGGCGTCAGGTTCCAAAACTCCCGGGCTTTGAGCTTATCGCCCTGGAACAGCTCCGGCCGCACCGGATATCCGGTGACCACCGCCCTGCCGGAGGGAAAGTAGCGCCTGACTTCAGCAAAGGAGACCGCGACGCGCCGGGCCAACGGCACGAGAGACCGTATGGTCCACCCCGGGCTCAAATCCGGCAGGTAGACCAGGCTCGGCACTCCCGCCACCCACCCCGCGGCCACGACCGGCGCACACACGTAGCCGCCGGTGGCCAATATCGCATTGGGCCTGAAGGCCTTAATCAGGCGCCGGCATTGCCCGAAGGCCCGTACCAGCGCCATGCCATTTGCCAGCGCCCTGACTGGAGATAGCCCCCGCAGCCCCCCTCTTACTGGAATCCCCTGGAACTTCAATCCACCGCGTGAAACGATGTCCTGCTCCAGGCTACCAGACCCCCCAACGTAGAGGATCCCCCGAGAGTTATCGTCGAGCCTGGCGAAGCGCTCATCGCTTTGCAGTGCTTTGGCGACGGCCAAGGCGGGGTATACGTGCCCCGCCGTGCCACCACCCGAGATCAACAGGCGCACTCTTCATCCTTCCGAGCCGGTGGGTCTGCCGCGACACCGACAGCAAAATCCCCGCCCCGGTCAGGGATACGACCAGGGAGGAGCCGCCGTAGCTGATGAAAGGCAGCGGTATGCCGGTGAATGGGATCGTGGCGGTGATGCCGCCCAGGTTGATCAGGGCCTGAACCACAAACCAGGAGGTGATGCCCGCGGCCAGGAGAAAGCCAAAGGGGTCCGGCGCCTGGGCTGCTATGCGGTAGCCCCGGAAGGCCAGGATGGCGAAAAGGGCGATCACCGCCAGGCAGCCGATGAGACCAAGCTCTTCCCCGATGACGGCGAAGATGGCATCGGTGTGGGCCATGGGCAGCCAGAAGTACTTCTGGCGGCCAAAACCGAACCCCAGGCCGGTGATCCCTCCCGAGCCCAGGGCCAGAAGGGCCTGGCGGACCTGATAGCCCGTCTCCCGGTATATCTCCGATTCCCAGGGGTTCCAGAACCCCAGGAAGCGGGCCGCCCGATAGGGTGCGCTCACCGCCAGGAAGGCCAACACTCCCCCGCCGAACAAGGTCCCCAGGCCCAGTTGAATCAGATGTGCGCCGGAGATGAAAAAGATGCCAAAGGCCACCAGCACCACCAGGATGGTGGTCCCGAAGTCGGGCTGGCGGACGATCAGGCCAGCGATGAGCCCCACCAGGAGGGCGAAGGGCACGAAACCGTAGATCACGTGCTTCACCTCTTCGCCCTTCCGCCCCAGCCAGTCGGCCAGGTACACCACCAGGGCCAGCTTCATTATCTCCGCCGGCTGCACCGACTGTGGCCCAAAGTACAGCCACCGCCTGGCGCCGTTGATCTCCACGCCCTTGGCCAACACCAGGACCAGGAGGCCCAGGGCGGCAAGCATGAAAACCAGCGAGATCTTTTGCCAGCGGTGATAGTCCACTCGGACCGCCACCAACAACGCCACCGAACCTAGGGCAGCGTAGGCCAGTTGCAGCGCGAAAAACCGGTAAGGAGTCTGGTAGTAATAGTAACTCACGGCAAAACTGGCGCTGAAGACCATCACCAGCCCGCTGATGGTCAGGGCCGCCACGGTCAGAAGCAGCCAGTAGTCTGGGTTCCTGGTTTGCCTAACCGGCTCGGGCATCAGGCGACCTCCCGGTTATTGGCCACATCCCCGATCATCGCCATTACTATGGCCTTGAACTGCTCCCCCCGGTCGAACTCATTGGCAAACATGCCGAAGCTGGCACAGCCGGGGGATAGGAGCACCACACCGCCCGGCCTGGCAAGCTCGTGGGCCTTGTCCACCGCCGCTACGAGCGTGTCAAAGCGGCCCGCCAATTGCACCGTGCCACCGCTATCCAGGGCCTCCCGCACC
>DYIS01000035.1:0-4270 GCA_020723545.1 Ktedonobacter racemifer | reverse complement strand
GCCTCCAGCTTGTCGGTGGCCGAGCCCTCCAGCAATACCAGCCAGCTAGCCCGATCGGCTATAGCCCGGCCCAAGGCCCTGAAATCCAGCGCCTTGTCCGCTCCCCCGGCGATGAGCACCACCGGGCGGTCGAAACAGCACAGGGCAGCGATGGTGGAGGCCGGGGCCGTGGCCGTG
Organism: Ktedonobacter racemifer; assembly: GCA_020723545.1. Lineage (GTDB taxonomy): Bacteria > Chloroflexota > DTOL01 > DTOL01 > JACQYG01 > JACQYG01. The sequence goes on along the minus strand of DYIS01000035.1, from coordinate 4,093 downwards.
GTGTCATTGTAGTAGGAGACCCCGTCCGATTGCCCCAGGTACTCCAACCGGTGTTCCAACCCCCGGAAGCCCCGGATGGCCTGGGCCATAGTCGCCTCCGGCACCCCCCACGTGCCGGCCACCGCCACCACTGCCGCCACGTTCTCCAGATTGTGCCTGCCCGGCAGGTGCACGTCGCCCTCCGAACAGACCAGTTTTGCCTGGCGGCCCGGACGCCAGTAGCAACCACCGTCGCGCCAGTACGCGCCATTGACTGGCTCATCCTGGCTGAACCAAACCACCTTACCGTGAGCGCTGGCGGCGAACCCCTTGGTCACCGGATCGTCGTAGTTCAACACCAGGAAGTCTCCAGCCTTCTGGAACTGGAAGATGGCCGCCTTGGCCGCCACGTACTCGGCGAACCCCCGATAGCGGTTCAGGTGGTCGGGAAAGACGTTGGTCACCGCCGCGATGTGCGGGCTCCGCCAGTCCGAGGCGATCCCCTCCAACTGCCAACTGGAGAGCTCCAGGACCACGGGGGTTTGCCGCGTGATGCGAGGCAGGAGCTCCAGCGCCGAGATCCTCAGATTGCCGGCCACCACCGTCTGCGGCTCCACCGCCCGGAGCATAGCCCCCACCAGTAAGGTAGTGGTGGTCTTTCCCTTGGTGCCGGTGATGCCGACGATGGGCGCCGGGCAAAGCCGGAAGAACAGGCCCATCTCCATCTCCACCGGCACTCCGTGCTCCTTTGCAATGGCCAGGTACAAGGAGTCGGCGGGCACCGCTGGGTTGCGGACCACCATGTCCGCGCTTCGGAAATCCTCCATCCGATGCTGGCCCAGTACCAGTTGCATCGGGAGCCCCCGCAGGGCTTCCACGGAGGAGCGGAGCTGGTCCTCGGTCTTAAGGTCCGTGACGGTCACCAGGGCACCCTGGGAGACCAGGTATCGGGCCACGCCCAGGCCGCCGCCGTGGACCCCCAGGCCCATGACGGTGACCCGTTTACCCGCCAGGACCAGTGGTTTTTCCTCTCCAAGCGCTTCGCTACGCTTAAGGGTCATTATCGCTCTTCTTTACTAGCAAGGAACCGCCCGCCTTGGCCGTCTTGGCGATCATGCTCTTGAGCTCCGGGTACAGGTAGTGGCGGCGATTGACCCGAAAGAACCGGGCGTTGGCCCGCCTCTGGCTGACCACCAGGTTCAGCTCCTCCAGGTTTCCCAGCTCCCGCTGGACGCTGCCGATCACCTCATCGGTGGAACGCGCCAGCTCCCGCATGTAGTACTCCCTCTCGGGCTCCGCCAGGAGCGCGGTGAGGATTTTGACGCGGGTCTTGGATGAGAATAGCCGATCCAGGATCATGGCCATTTCTTCATTCCGTACAGTGCTAGGATCGTACGCAAGATGCGAACAATCGAACGCACAATGCGTACATCGTACCCGAGTCCCTGCCCCCTGTCAAGGCAGTTTTGGGGTTTCGCAAGCTCGTAGGGCAGCATTCTGCTGCCGCTGGACATTGTCCCCTGCGTTAAGCCTCTGCTACCTGCTCACTGCTGCTACGAAAGGGCCAGGGCGATGCCCAACATGGCCGCCAATATCCCTACCAGCCAGAAGCGCTGTGACACCTGCACCTCCGACCAGCCCAGGAGCTCAAAGTGATGGTGCAAGGGTGCCATCTTGAGTATGCGCTTGCCCCCGGTGACCTTGTAATAGGTCACCTGGACGATATCCGACAATGCCTCGGCCACGAAGACGATGCCCACCACCGGGAGCAAAAGCCACTGACCAGTCATGAAAGCCACCACTGCCAGGGAGGCCCCCAGGGCCAGGGACCCGGTATCGCCCATGAACACCTGGGCGGGATAGGCATTGTACCAGAGGAACGCCAGGATGGCCCCCACTATGGTGAAACAGAAAGTGACTACGTAAGGCTGATGTTGCAGGTAGGCAATGACCCCATAGGCGGCGAAGGCGGTGCCCGCGGTGTAGCCAGCCAGGCCATCCAGGCCATCGGTCAAGTTCACCGCATTGGAGGCGCCCACGATGGCAAAGATGGCCACCGGCACGTACCAGAGGCCGATGTCGAATCTCCCGTAGAAGGGCAGGTAGCTGGGGTAGCGCAGCAGGTAGTACAGTACCAGGGCGGCGATAGTGGCGATAGCCAACTGCCAACCGAGCTTGAAACGGGCCCGCAGGCCCCTCCGCCGGTCGCCCACCAGGTTCCACCAATCGTCCACCGCCCCCAACACGCCGCAGCTCACCATAGTGCCTGCCGGGAGGAGGATCGAAAGGCGGCCGGGCAGGTTGAAGATGGCGGTGACGATCAGCACCGTGAAAACGATGATCATGCCGCCCATGGTAGGAGTGCCGGTCTTAACCATGTGCGTGGCTGGCCCCTCGATGCGGATCTGCTTGCCGATCTTTTGGGCCTTCAGGAAGGCAATGGTGGGCCGACCTATCAGCACCCCAACGAGGAAGGCAATGGTGCCGGTGACCAACGAGTAGGCCATGGGCGTCAAGAAAAAGAGCATCTAGTTCGCCTCACGCGCCATCGGTTCGCAACGCGTTCACAATCTCTTCCATTCTCATCCCCCGGGAACCCTTGACCAGCACCACGTCTCCCGGGGCCAACACGGCTGCCAGGTATTGGATCGCCTCTTGATTGGAGGAGGCGAAATATACGTCCTCGGGGTTTCGGCCACAGGCCAGAGCTTCCTGGCCGATGATCCGGCCCCGCTCCCCCACCACCACCAGCTTGGCCGCCACCTCCAGGGCCCGTCGCCCCACCAGCCGATGTCCCTCGTCCTCATAAGTCCCTAGCTCCAGCATATCGCCCAGGACCGCAACGCGGCGGCCCGGGAGCTCGGCCAGGAGATTCAGTGCGGCCAGGGCCGAGGCGGGGCTGGAGTTATAGGTGTCGTCGATGAGGGTAGAGCCATTTACCCCCGGCACTACGATGAGACGCAGTTGCTCCGGCACCTTGCTCAGGCCTCCGGCAATCTCCTCCCAGGTGAGCCCCATCACCAGGCCCACAGCAGTAGCTGCCAGGGCGGTATGGGCACTATGGGCCCCCAGGAGCGGGATCTTTAGATATAATGATTCCCGGCCGTAGTGTAAACACAGGCGGATGCCCTCCAGGCCCCGGCTCTCCACCTGGCTGGCCCACAGGTCAAAGTTGGACTCCTGTCCATAGATAAAAACCGTGGCCCTGGTTTTGGTCGCCATCTGGCGAACCATCGGGTCATCGCCGTTAAGTATCGCGTAGCCCTCCGGTGGCAGGGCCTCCACCAGCTCGGCCTTGGCCTGGGCGATGCGTTCAACAGCCCCCAGGCGTTCCAGGTGCGAGGGGCCCACGTTGGTGATCACGCCGACCCGGGGCCTGGCCAGGGAGGACAGCAGGGCGATCTCTCCCAGGCCGTACATGCCTATCTCCAGAACGGCCTTCTGATGGCTCGGCTCAAGCCGTAATAAGGTCAGCGGCAGCCCGATCTCATTGTTGAGGTTTTTCTCGCTCTTGAGGACCTTAAAGCGTTGGGAGAGCACTGAGGCGATCATTTCCTTGGTGCTGGTCTTGCCCACGCTGCCAGTGATCCCCACCACGTCCACCGGCAGTTTTGAACGCCAGTACCCCGCCAGGCTCTGCAGGGACTTGAGCGCATCGGTCACCAGGAAGTAGGCCGGGGCCTGGAAGGGCCGAGACGGTATCGCCGGGGCTTTTCCCCGCAGGTCCAGGACCCAGGCGCCCTCCGGCAGGTCTACGGTTCTCTCCGCCAGGATCGCGGTCGCCCCGCGCCCGAGGGCGTCGCCGATGAAATCGTGGCCGTCCTGAGTCTCTCCCCGTAGGGCCACGAAGATCTGGCCCGGCTGGATCGCCCGGGAATCGTTGCTGGCGCCCGTGAACTTGACCGTCGAAAGGCTGGCCGGCAGGTCTTCCGGGGCTGCCCCCAATCCGGCCAGCGCTTCAGCCAACGTAAACATCGGTAGCTTTCTTTGCTAGTTAGAAAACAACACCCGCTCTACTGCCAGCCACTAGCTGCTAGAAATGCGGTCGAGAACCCCACCCCCGACAAGGTCGGGGCAGAGCTCGCAAAGATCTTTCTTTTATCTCTGCGCTCTC
>DYIS01000034.1:12705-14118 GCA_020723545.1 Ktedonobacter racemifer | reverse complement strand
GGTGAAAAAATCTTGTCTCATTTGTTAAAGATTTACCCTATGAAGGTGCCTAGTCCTGGAGACTCCCGGTGTCTGCCAGACACCGGGAGTCTGCCCTGCTATTTGTTGCTTGCTACTTACTATCGCTTATAAGCCGGCGTGTAGAACGGCGTCCTCACGATCTTCGCCCTCACCGGCTTGCCGCGGATGATCACGTCGATCTCTGTCCCCAGGGCCGAGAGCTCCACCGGGACGTAGCCCAGCCCCAGGTTCTTGTCCAGGGTGGGGGAGTACATGCCGGTGGTAACGTAGCCCACGACCTTGCCGTCACGGGCCAGCTCATAGTTATGTCGAGGCACGCCGCGTTCGACCATCTCGAAGCCCACCAGTTTCCGCCGGGGCCCTTCCAGCTTCACCTTGAGCAGGGCTTCGCGGCCAATGAACTCGCCCTTGTCGAAGTCCACCGCCCAGCCCAGGCCGGCCTCCAGGGGGTTGATGTCGGCGGCGATCTCCTGGCCGTAGAGCGGCATCTTGGGCTCGAAGCGCAGGCTATCCCGGGCCGCCAGGCCGATGGGCCACAGGCCCAGGGGCTTCCCTGCCTCCATGATCCTGTCCCACATGGCCTTGCCCTGGGCAACCGGGAAGAAGAGCTCGAAGCCGTCCTCTCCGGTGTACCCGGTGCGGGCGATGAGCGTGGGGATGCCCGCCACCCTGTCCTCCAGGGCGTAGTGGAACTGGAGCCCATTCAGGTCAACCGTGGTGAGTTTCTGAAGGATCGCCTGGGCCTTGGGTCCCTGCAACGCCAGCATGTAAGTGCTATTGGAGATATCCTTCGCGTCCACGCCAAAACCCCTGGTGTGGTAAAGGAACCACTGGTGATCCTTCTCGGCGTTGGCGGCATTGATGGCGAGGAAATAACGGTCCGGGAAGCGGTAGACGAAGATGTCGTCCACGATGCCGCCATCGGCATAGCAGACCAGGGAATAGTGGGCCTGGTTCATCTGCAAGACAGAGACATCGAAGGTGAGCAGTTGCTGGAGATAGGGCAGGGCATCGGGGCCCTGTACTTCCATCTGGCCCATGTGGTCGATGTCGAAGAGGCCCGCCGCCCGGCGTACGTTGCGGTGCTCGTCGATGATGCTGGCGTACTGCACCGGCATGTTCCAGCCGCCAAACTCCACCATCCGGGCTTTCAGCGCCACGTGGGTTTCAAATAGAGGTGTTTACCTCCTTGTAAGGAGATCTCTTCACCTGGGGGAGCAGTTGGAGGGGATCGCCTGGAATGGTCGAACGCTGCGCCTCCTTTCGTCATAGCCCAGACAGGGTCCGGACGCTACGTTGAGGGTCGCATGTGCTTGGGTTTAGTATAGCACCAAGGCCCGGCACGGTCAAGGGTGAGTGGCCGGTTCTTCAACACCCTAAGAAATCACCAAC
>DYIS01000034.1:12285-12695 GCA_020723545.1 Ktedonobacter racemifer | reverse complement strand
GCAGCACCCCCAGGGCCGCACCCAAAGCCAGGGCGATCAGGATCACCATGCCCAATCCCAGGATGACCAGGATGCCCAGGAGGACGTTCCAATAAATCTCTGGTAACTCCGTTCTGGCCGTGCCACGACGGTTGGCTTCATGGTCTTCGCCGTGGTTTTCCTCTCTCACGTGGCATCACCTCACCCTGATACACCTTCCAGGTGTATCAGCTTGGCACCTTGAAGGTGTAATAGGTTAACAAGGGAGACGACAAGGCCTTTCACCCTGTAGGCCAGGGCGAAAGGCCCATAAACGAACAACTGCAGCTTTGGCGGTCAACGCACTTCAGACACAGAGACCTTCCGAGGGGCCTCCGCCCTAGTGGCCTGGAGGAAGCCGATGAACATCAGGACCGCCCCCAGGAACTCCC
>DYIS01000034.1:0-12275 GCA_020723545.1 Ktedonobacter racemifer | reverse complement strand
TACAGATACTCAGTCAGCCCGAAACGGCTCAGGGTGCCGCCCACTGCCGGGGACATGGCCCCCACGGCGATGAAGATGTTGCCGATGAGCCGGTGGAGCAGGATGCGCTTCCGCCAGAAGATCCAGGCCGAGTAGAGCGCACCACCTACCAGCGTGAAGGTGCCGTACACGTTGAAGAAGGGCGTCAGAAGCCGCACGTTCCGGGGCAGGATGTCTCGGCCGGAGAGCTGAACTCCCGCCACGAACCGGGAGCTGTCCAGCGGTGCATTGAACACCACGTACAGGCTGAAGAGCGAGGCTGCAGCCAGCACCACCAGGGTGGCCCACGCCCATTGACGTCGCGCCAGGAGAAACACCGTGCCCTGGCCCAACCAGGCTGCTACCAGGACGGCGCCGAAGTAGTACCACAGGCGGAAGACCAGGGCGTTCCAGCCAAAGGCGCCGATGTAGAACTCGCAGAAGCCGCCGATGCCGTACATGACCAGGCCCAACCCCCAGATGGCCAGGTGCAGGCCCCGGCGCTCCAGGTAGCGCCGGAATACCAGGGCGGCGAAAATGAAGACCACGGCAAAGGAAAGGAACGGCAACCAGATGTTCAGCGATAACATGGCACGACCTTCTTAGCTGGAAAGAGCCCGGCCTGAGGGGCTAGGCCCGAGACTCCGGTTCGCTTCTCTCCGCCAACTCCTTGGCCAGAGCCTCGTCTGTCATCTTGCTCTGCCCGCGGAAGAGGCCTCCTTCCTCGATCGCCAGAGAGGCGACCTCGATGTCCCCCCAAACCTTGCCCTTACTGGCTATCTCCAGCTTCCCGCTGGCGCTGATATTGCCCTTGACCAACCCGGAGACCGCGACCCCCTGGGCGTTGATATTGGCGTAGGCCTTCCCCGACTCGCCAACGATCACGTCCCCGCTGGTTTCGATCTCGCCCTCCACCACGCCGTCCAGCCGGATGCTACCGGTGGACTTCAGCTTCCCTTTGACCACCGCTGACACGCCGATGACGTTTTCGATTTTGTCCCTATCGATGGAGGGGGATTTCTTACCACGAAGACCGAACAAGTCAGTGCTCCAGATACTTCATTGGATCAATAGGCACCCCATTCAGGTGCACCTCGTAGTGGACGTGGGGACCCGTGGACTTGCCGGAATTGCCGGAGTAGGCGATGACCTGCCCCGCCTTGACCCTCTGGCCCACCTTGACTGCATTGTAGGAGTTGTGGGCATACACCGTGGCGAACCCCATCTCGTGCTGGATCTTCACTGTCCAGCCCAGGCCCGGGGGCTGCCAGCCGGCAAAGACCACCACGCCATCCTGGGTGGCTCGGACCGGGGTGCTCCACCACACGCCGATGTCTATGCCCTCGTGAAAGTCCCGCTGCTCGAGGAGCGTCCGATAGCCGAAGCCAGAGGTGACAATGCCCCTCACCGGCCAGAGCCGGGGGGCGGCGTCATATAGCCTGAGCTGGCGCTCTAGTTCTGCCGGATCGGAGCGCTTGTCAGGGTCCACCCTGGCCACCCGTTCGCCTACCTGCTCCCTCAGCAAATTGAACTCCTGCAGCTTTTCGGGCATCAGGACACCGAGCTCCTCCAGGTCCTGAGCCAGGCCCGGCGCAGTGGTCCGGGACCCCCTGGTGGAGGGAGAGATGGCCACCCGCTCCGGGCGTGGCCAGCTCGGGCTCGGCCCCATTGCCCCCAGGACTTCAGGACCGAATGCAGCACCCAAGATGGCAGTGCTATCTGGCCTAACCCGCGGGGTCGGCGTAGGATTCCGGTCCAGGCCAACGATGCGGCGGACCTCGGCGGCGATACGGTCCAGTTCTCCCAGGTCCCTTGAAAGCTTCTCCTCCTGTGCGCTGAGCTTACCGACCTGATCCTCCTGGTCGAGGATTATCGCCCGCATCTCGTTTTGGCGAGATATCCCCATCTGCTGCTGGTAACGCAGCTCAGAGAGCTCGGCTTGCAAGGCTCGATATTTGACCACGAAAACAAAAAGACCCACCAGCCCAGCCATCGCCAACGCCAGGATCAGATACAAAAGCCCAACTGGCACCCTGAAGCTGATGGGGCTATACTCGGTGTGGGGCACAATGAGCAAGGTGAACGGAGGCGCGCCCTGTCTCTTCTTCTTGGCCAAGACCTGTACTCCCGGTTCTTATTCGCAGGGCTGACGGGCGCGATTATACACAAAAGACAAGCCGCTTGTCAACTACCGGGCGGTCTGGGGGCCAGGCCCCGATACATTACACAGAATCAAAGTATCGGGGCAGGCCCTCGCCCCCGGGTCGCCCAACGCTCCAGGATGGCACGGACGTAGCGCCAATAGGGTTTTCGAGCGGAAACGGCCTGCCGGAAAGCCTCCTCCAGCCATGAGGAAGGGAAGGCCGATTGGGCTGCTTCCAGCTCCCGGGCCACCACCGGGGTGACCAGGCCAATGTATCGCTCGTAGAGGGTGTAGATATCGAGCCGCTCCGGCGGCACCCAGGCGACTCCCCGCCCAGAGACGCGTCCCGCGCCCAGGGACAACCGGCCGTCCCTTATTTGCCTGATCTCCTCCTGGCTCCGGGAGTCGTGCAGGAAGTACAGTTGATCCACCTGGCCTCTGGTCTCCACCTCCAGCCTGAGTAGTGTGCCCCTCTCCACGGCACGGCTCAGTCCCTCCTCGAGCGCTAATAACGGGTCCGCGGAGACCCTGGCCAGCCCGGCTACCAGTGTCCGGTCGGCCCTCAAGTCGGCACCAGAGGCACAATGCGGCGGCCGCCGCACCTTGGAGATTCGCCAGAAGAGATGTAAGGTCACCTGGAGTTCGGAGAGGGAATCTATCTCCGGCAGCAAGGTGGCGAAGAAAACGTCTGGTATAGTGGTGGCCTTGATCTTCCCCCAGGGAAATCCCTCAAAGGGAGGCATAGCGTACCTGCCGAGGTGAGGCTCAGGCTTCGTGTTGGCGCAAGGATTTGCTGGCCAGGTCCGCAAACCGGGTCTGGGCGGGGAAGAATCTGACCGAGACCGCGCCAGTGGGGCCGTTGCGGTGCTTGGCCACCATGATGTCGGCGATGTCCTTGCGATCGGTATTGGGGTTGTACATCTCTTCCCGATGGATGAAGATCACCACATCGGCATCTTGCTCGATGCTGCCGCTTTCCCGCAGGTCCGAAAGAATGGGGCGGTGATCCTGCCGCGTCTCCACTGCCCGGGAAAGCTGGGACATAGCCACCACCGGGACATCCAACTCCCGGGCCAGGCCCTTCAGCGATCGGGATATCTCCGAGACCTCCTGGACCCGGTTCTCCAGGCCTCGCCCCTGCATGAGCTGCAAATAATCCACCATGATCAGCCCGATGTCTCGCTCCGACTTCAGGCGCCGGGCCTTGGTGCGGAGTTCCATCACTGAGATGTTGGCGGTGGGGTCGATGTACATTGGAGCCTCCGACAGCACCCCGAACGCCTGAGTGATCTTGCGCCACTCTTCGTCGTCGATGTAGCCGGCGCGAAGCCGTTGCGAGTCGATGCGGGCCTCCATGCAGAGTAGCCTCTGCACCAGTTGCTCCACCGACATCTCCAGGCTGAACACCGCCACCGGCGTACGCTCCTTTACTGCCACGTTGTGAGCAATACAAAGGGAGAAACCGGTCTTCCCCACGCTAGGCCGGCCGGCGATGATGATCAGGTCCGATCGATGGAGCCCGCCCAGGAGCTGGTCCAACTGATTGAACCCGGAGGGAATGCCCAGCAATTGGCCCTTGTGCTCATGTAAGATATCGATTTGATCGAAGTAGGCACGCAGGGCCACGTCCAGGGGGATGAAGTCCTGGCGCAACCGTTTCTGAGAGATATCGAAAAGTATGTGTTCCGCCTGGTCCAGGGTGGCGTCAACGTCAGAGCTGTCCTGATAGCCCAGAGAGGTGATCCGGCCGGCTGCATCGATCAGCCGCCGGAGCAGCGCACAGCGCTCCACAATGTGGGCGTAGTATTCCACGTGCACGGCAGTGGGCACTGCCGAGATGAGGGAGGTGAGGTATGCCGCACCACCCACCTCCTCCAACCTGCCTCGGCGGGAGAGTTCATCGCAAAGGGTCACGAAGTCCGCTGGCTCGTGACGATTGGCCAGGTCCAGGATGGCCTCGAAGATGGCCCCGTGGCTTTCACGGTAAAAATCCTGAGCCTGCAGATAAGGGGCCCCCGTGATCATCGCCTCCCGGTCGATGAGCAGGCTGCCCAAAACCGACTGCTCCGCCTCGACGTTCTGGGGCGGCAGCCTTTCCGCCGGGCCCACGGGCCGGATAACCTCTTGGTCAACCATTCTTTCCATGCCAGCTACGAATCATTAAAATCCAGGGTATTGACGAAGTTCCGGAACACCGCCAGTTTGTCTTGTTCCTCCTTGGTCATGGGCTCGGCGTCAGGGCTGATCCCCGCTCTGTCCAGCACCGAGTCCTCAGCGTATATGGGCACGTTAACCCGCAACGCCAGGGCGATGGCGTCGCTGGGCCTGGCATCCACCTCCAGGCGCCGTCCATCAGTACCCATCACGATCCGAGCATAGAACGTGTTGTCCACCAGGTCGTTGATTATGACGCTTTCCACCCGGCCACCCAGGTGTTCGATGACCGATCTCAAGAGATCGTGGGTCAATGGACGGGGCATGGCGATCTCCTGGAGAGCAAGCGCGATGGAACCAGCTTCCGGATTGCCCACCCAGATCAGGAGGTATCTTTCTACCCCTTTCACCTTAAGCACCACCACCCGTTGGTAACCCACCAGGCTGACGCGAATGCTGTCCACGATCATCTCTTTCATCGTCAACCCCCCTCCGGCTCTCCTGAAAGCTTCTTTACGTATACGTAGGTATCCGCTTCGCCCTCCAACTTCTGGTAGTGAGGATGGGTAGCCAGAAACCTGATCAGCGACTCTCTGGAAAAAGGCTTTTCGATGTTGACGACCGGCAGGAGGCCGTCTATGCTGGCCATCAGGCGCACCTCGTTTTCGCCGGCGTCCTTGACCCCTACCTTTTCAAAAGCCCAGCCCACCACCGAATCGCTCTTGCGCCGACTGTTTTCGTCCAGGCGACGGGCATTGGCCAGACCCTTAAAGCGGGCCTTCTCCAGGGTCATGCCTTCTACCGTCTCCACTGCCACTATCGTCTTCGCAAACACAAAGCGACCGCGTTTTTCATCGCAGGTGAGAAGGTCTAGCTCCTGTGGTTCCACGGGACGAATAGATATGTCAAAAACGTTTTCCGCATCCCCCTTACCTATGACCAGAAGAGCGCCGGCCACCAAATTATCGAGCAACTCCTCCAGGCCATCGATCCAACCCCCCCGGTTGCCTGCCGGATAGTGCAGCTCCCCGACGTTTGAGAGGCCGAGCTGCGGCACTCGGAAATAGAGGCGCGCCGACTTCTGCTCCTTTAAGAGCGGAGGTGGCACCAGCCGTTTCGCTTGAGCCTCCAGGGGCAACAGGCCATTTTCGATCTCGTAGAAGCTCAGGATGTGGTTCCAGGTGTCATCTCCCGCCGGCCCTGCAGCCGCTTCATCTTCCAGATACCGCAGGTCCTGACCAACCTCGGCTGGCCGGCGGCCTCCCCGGGTAGCCCTGGCGGGTGGTACCCCGATGACGCCCCATAGGCGTTCGGAGAACACGCCTCGGAACTCAAACTCTCTCTTCTCCTGCGCCAATTGGTAGTTTAAGGAAAAGCGAAAGGCTTCGTAGTCCTCGTCCTCCGGTTTCTTGTCGAAGATATCCCTCAGCAAGACTACATCCAGCTCGGCATCGCCGGCATCCTCGATGAACTCCTTAATCTGGCGCAGTTCGCCCTTGGTGATCTTGACCAAAAGCGCGTCCAGGAACCACTGGTCGCCGAACGAAATGAAACGTCCATCCAGCACCAATCTTTCCTGAAGCATCTGCTGCAGGACCGAATGGTATTCGTCAAATATCTGCTCGGAGGTCATGGCCAGGTCCAGGAGCCTCCCATCGGGCAGGGAGACCACCGGCTTCGCTTTGGCCGCCACCGCCCTGGCCTTTCGCTTGAGCTCTCGTCTAACCGGTTTCATTTCGGGCATGGCCGCCGACCTGGCTTCACGGCGGAGCAACGTTGGCTTGAAGGTCGGCTTGGATACGCCCGGCACCGCTGCCGGCGGTGCCGGGGCCTTCTCTTGAAAGATGCGACGGATAGCCGGAGGGGTGACCGATTTGACGTAATAGCCCCGTCGTGAGGTGTAGAAGTAGACCTCGCCATCGGCCTCCTGGCGATAGAAAGCCTGTTGGTTGCGCTGGAGTGCCTGGTCTACCTGCTCCGCCAGGCGGGCGGGATCCTCCCCCGGGCGTTGGGGCAAAAAGAACTCCACCAGGTTGCGGAGAGACTGTTTAATCGGGGCATCGAGGGCGAAGCCCCGCCCCTGGGCTACGAGCAGGGCGTATACCTGGCTGGCTATCTTCTGCTCCTCCTGGCTGCCCTGGAATGTCGGCTTGCCTTCTTCCATAACTGCTGGTTAACTCCTAAGGATTTTGTCTGAGATTTGCATCGACGTGGGCCCCGATAGTTTACTTACTCTTGGCTTCCCACCTCTGCGGTGGCCAAGCGCTCCAGCATGATCTCCACGTAGCGCCGTAGCAGTGCCTCCAAGGCGACAGGACGGCCAATATCTTTCAAGGATTTGGCCAACTGATCCAGATCCGATTGTTCAACAGTCAAAACGTCCGCCATCTCTACGCCTTTCTTGCTCGTATGGCGGGTTGTCAACCCGCCCTACTCTATTATACCAAGAGCTGGCCGTTTTTGAAAGAGGCAACTTGAGTGTCTATTCCTTGACAAGGGACGAGCCGATGTTATAATGAGCGGGATTAAAGGCATGTGGGGGCTCCTCGTCGTCCAATCGCGCGCCTTGGAGCCATCCATGACCGGAGGGGACATGTGGCGCGACACATCATCGTAGATGGCTACAACGTCATAAAGCGAGACCGCGAGCTTCTTGCCCTGGAACGAAAGAGCCTGGAAGCCGCCCGGGGACGCCTGCTGGCCCTTCTGGGCCAGTCGCGCCGTCTGAAGAACGACCAGATCACCGTGGTCTTCGACGGCAGCGCCACCAACCTCTCTTTTCCCGTCTCCTCCACTCAAGGCAGGATTCGGATCATTTACTCCGGCAACCAGGAGAGTGCCGATTCGCTGATCCAGCGCTTGCTCAGCTCCACGCCCACCGCCGCTAACACTGTGGTTCTCTCTGATGATCGAGAGATTCGCGACGCCGCCCTTGGCTACGGCAGCACCGTGGGAGGCGCAGCCTCCAGGCAAACAGGCCTTCCTTACTCTGGCCACCACGAGGACAGCCAAAGGGCCCCGGACAAGAAAGGCCCGGCGAAGCGACCGAAGAGGAAATCCCCGGAGTTTCGTTGGTGACTCCCTAGAAAGACCCAGTTGCCCACCTTCTACGATAGAAGCGCAGCCCTGGTCACCCTGGGCTGCAAGGTCAACCAGAGCGAATCCGAAGCCCTGGGCCGACGCCTGTCAGAGCGGGGCCTCCGGCTGGTCCCCTTTGACAGCAGCGCTGACCTTTACGTCATCAACACCTGCACGGTCACCGCTACGGCGGATCGCAAGTCCCGACAGTTGATCCGGCGGGCCAGAAGGCACAATCCCTCTTCCTTGGTGATCGTCACCGGCTGCTATGCCTCTGTGCACCGCTCCCATCTACATTCCATGGCCCAGGCAGACCTGGTGGTGAGCAATGATAGCAAGGGCCGCCTGGCTGATCTGGCCCTGGAGGCCTTGGGACGCGCCACAAGAACTGCAAGCGGCGTTGCGGCCCCGGCGGACGTTGGGGCTGCGCCGCACGGCCACACCCGGGCCTTCGTCAAGGCCCAGGACGGTTGTGCCGATTTCTGCGCCTATTGCATCGTACCCTACGCCCGAGGCCGGCCGACCAGCGTCCCCGCCCAGGAGATAGTCTCGCGCATCAGGTCCCTGGCCAGCCAGGGCTGCCAGGAAGTAGTCCTGTCCGGTGTGCATCTGGGCAGCTATGGCGCGGACCAGGACCATTCGAGTCCAGATCTCTATGATCTGAGGCGCCTGATCGTTGAGATCTTACGTGATACGGCAATACCGCGCCTCAGGCTGTCCTCCCTGGAGCCCCAGGATATCTCCCCGGGCCTTTTCGAGCTGTGGCGGGATCCCCGGCTCTGCCGGCACCTGCACCTGCCCCTGCAAAGCGGCTGCAACCGGACCCTGGCCAGGATGCGCCGCCGCTACACCTGCCAGGACTTCGCCTCCCTGGTGGAGGAAGCCCGAAGGGCCATCCCTGGGGTCTCCATCACCACGGACCTGATCGCCGGCTTCCCCGGGGAGAGCCCGGAGGACTTCCTGGAAAGCCTGGCCTTCATCGAGGGCGTGAGGTTTGCCCGGGCTCACGTCTTCCCGTACTCTCCGCGACCCGGAACCCTGGCCGCCGGCCTGCCCGACCAGGTGCCCGAGCCCGTGAAACGCGAGCGCTGCGCCAGGCTCCGAGCGGTTTCGCAGCAGAGCGCCGCTGCCTTCCGCCGGGGGTTCCTGGGGCAGACCCTGGAGGTCCTGTGGGAGGAAAGGGCAGTGGGGAACCGCTGGTCAGGGCTCGCGAATAACTACCTGCGAGTCAGCGCCGAAAGCGCCCTTTCCCTGACCAACCGGATCACCCCCACGCTGATCACTGCCCTCGAAGGCGAGGGCCTGAAGGGTAGCGTCCTGGCATGAACCAGACCTACGTTGCTCTGGACCTGGAGACCACCGGCCTCAAGCCCGAGTGTGACTCAGTGATCGAGGTAGGAGCGGCGAAGTTCCGAGGCGATCGGGTGCTGGACTCCTGGTCCAGCCTGGTGCGCCCGATCTGTCCTATCCCCCAGAAGGTACAGTTGCTGACCGGCATCGGTCTGAAGGACGTGGCAAGTGCGCCGTCACTGGCCGCCGTCCTGCCGGTGCTGAGCCAGTTTGTCGGCGAGTTGCCCCTGGTGGGCCACAACCTGGCCTTCGACCTGTCGTTTCTCAAGCAAGGGGGGTTGACGTTCTCCAACATCGCCATCGATACCTTCGAGTTGGCTGGCATCGTCCTCCCCAAGATGAACAGCTATAATCTGGGCCTCCTCACCGCAGCCCTGGGGATTCCGGCGCCGACGCAACATCGAGCCCTGGCCGATGCCCTGCTGGCAAAGGCCCTCTTTTGCGCGCTCTACCAACGAGCCCTGGGGCTGGACCTGGAGACCATCCAGGAGATCAACCGGCTGGCCTCCAAGAGCGCCTGGTCTCTGGGCGGGGTATTCCAGGAAATCGAGCAGGAGAAGATGCGCTACGCCTTCGGCGGTTCGGTTCGAGAGCATCTCCGCGCCAAAGGCGGCCTGGACGCGCTAACGCTCAGCCTCCCCTCCCCGGACAAAGAGCAGGAGGCGCCCCTCGAGCCTCGTGAAGAGACCGTGCCCCTGGATGCGGTAGCTCTGGCCGCCGTGCTGGACAGGGACGGCATCTTCGCCCGCTGCTTCCCGAGCTACGAGGACCGGCCCCAACAACGGGAGATGCTGCGCCAGGTGGCGTGGTCGCTGAATCACAACCAGCATTTAATTGTGGAGGCGGGGACGGGCGTGGGCAAGTCCATGGCCTATCTCCTGCCTGCGGTCTTCTATGCCGTGCAGAATGGCCGTCACGTGGTGATCTCCACGAATACCATCAACCTCCAGGATCAGCTTTTCAATAAGGACCTGCCTGATTTGCTGAAGGTGCTCAAGGAGCTGGAGGGCCAGGTGAACCAGGGCGAGCACGTTTCCGATTTCCGCGCCGCCCTGGTGAAAGGCCGTGCCAACTACCTGTGCCTGCGACGCTGGGTATCGTTTCGCCATGCCGAGGCGCTGTCGCCCCAGGAGGTTCGCCTGGCGGCCAAGACCCTGGCCTGGCTTCCCACCACCATCACCGGCGACCGAGCTGAGCTGACTCTGGGACCGGAGGAACAGGAGCCCTGGACTCGCATCTGCGCCGATGAAAAGAGCTGCGACCCCGCCACTTGCCCCTATTTCGCCCGCAATGCCTGGTTTCTGTTCCGAGCCCGCGAGCGCGCCGAGGCCGCTCACATCATCGTGGTCAATCACGCCCTCCTTCTCACCGACCTGGGCACGCAGAATCGGGTGCTGCCCGAGCACCGTCACCTGGTCATAGACGAGGCCCATCACCTGGAAGATGTAGCCACTGACCAGTTCGGATACGCTCTGGAATACCCGGCGCTCCGGGCCTTCCTGGACAGCCTATGCGCGCCCCTGGATGCCAAGCATCACATTGGCTTTATCCCGGAGCTCAGGAACCGTTTCGCCAGGACCTCGGCCCCAAAACAGTTGGCCGACGAGGTGGCGGCCACGGCGGAGAGGCTCTGCGCTCTCACCGATAAGGCCCGGCATTCCCTCGACGAGTTCTTCGGTTGTCTGGGCGCGTTCATGCGCGAGCACCGGGGCGAGGAGGAGACTAACGTCAAGAATGCCGGCTACGAGCAGCCGTTGCGCCTGACCCCGGGCGTGCGGGCACAGCCCTCCTGGCCCGGCGTCGAGCTGGCCTGGGAGAACCTCGACCGGGCGCTACAGCATCTGCAGGGGGGACTGGCCCGTCTGCGCAGCAGGCTGAGCGATGCCCCCAACCTCCAGGTAACCGATCTCGAAAGCACGCTCTCCGAGATCGACGGCCAGGTCCTTCTCCTGCAGCAGATCGCTCGGCAGTTTCGCTCCGTGGTGGCCGAGCCTTCTCCCCAGGACATCTATTGGCTCACCGCCCACCACCAGACCGGCGAGGTATCCCTGCACGCCGCGCCGCTGAACGTGAATCGGCTTCTCCAGGAGAAGCTTTTCGCCCAGAAAGACTCGGTGATACTGACCTCCGCTACCTTGAGCACCGAACATAGCTTTGATTTTATCCGGGAGAGGCTGGGGTTAGAGGAGGCCGATGAGCTACTCCTGGGTTCACCGTTCGACTATCGCACCTCGACCCTCCTGTTCATACCCCAGGACCTGCCAGAGCCGGGCAAGCCCTACTATCAAAAGCGCCTGGAGGAGGCGTTGATCGCCCTTTGTCGCGCCACCCAAGGGAGGGCCATGGTGCTCCTCACCTCTCACAGCGCCCTGAGATCTACCTATCAGGCCATCGTGAGCCCACTGGAGGAAGATGGCATCATGGTCCTGGGTCACGGCATCGACGGCTCGCCCCGCCAGCTCCTGGACCGCTTCCGCGCCAATCCCAGGGCCGTGCTCCTGGGGACGGCTAGCTTCTGGGAGGGGGTGGACGTGGTGGGTAAGGCCCTGTCCGTCCTGGTCATCGCCAAGCTGCCATTCGCCGTGCCCACCGATCCCGTCTTTGCCGCCCGCAGCGAGTGTTTCGACGACCCTTTTGGCCGCTACGCCGTGCCTCAGACCGTGCTGAAGTTCAAGCAGGGGTTCGGGCGGTTGATCCGCAGCCGTTCGGACCGAGGTGTAGTGGCCCTGATGGATCGCCGGGTGGATAGCAAACCCTACGGCGCCGCCTTCCTGACTTCCTTGCCGACCTGCACCGTTCGCCGGGGGCCCCTGGCGTCTCTGCCCGAGATGGCCCGGGCCTGGCTCGAAGACTAGCTCAGTTAAATTTCGAATTGCGAAATTCGAATTTCGAAATTACCCCTAGCTCTACTGGAGGTGAGATCGTGGAGGACGCCTACGCCTACGTGGATGATCAATCCGAGCGTTTTCTGCAGGACCTAGTCCGATTGTGCCACCAGCCCAGCATCTCAGCTCAGAAGGTTGGCCTCACGGAGATGGCCGCGCTGACCGCCAGGGTCATGGGGGAATACGGGCTCCAGGCCAGGCTTATACCAAATGGAGATGGCGCTCCCGTGGTCTACGGGTTTCGAGTGGGACGGTCTACCCGCACTTTGCTCTTCTACAATCACTATGATGTTCAGCCCCCAGAGCCTTTGGAGCCCTGGGAATCCCCTCCTTTCGAGCCCACTGTAAGAGACGGCAAGCTCTATGCCCGCGGCGTGGCCGATAACAAAGCCAATCTCCTCTCACGCCTGGCGGCGTTGAGAGCACTCCTGTCCACCGGCCGGGAGCTGCCGGTGAGCGTGAAGTTCGTAGTAGAGGGAGAGGAGGAGATCGGTAGCCCCAACCTACCCCAATTCGTGGCGGACCACCGGGAGCTCTTGAGGGTCGATGCCTGCCTTTGGGAATCGGGGGGTGTCAACTGGCAGGGGCAACCCAACATCACCCTGGGGCTTAAAGGCATATTGTACGTGGAGATGGAGGCCCGGGGA